>QEUY01000083.1 GCA_003577365.1 Chloroflexota bacterium
AACTTAGCGGTCATCATCACAAAGGCCAGCAAATACAGCCCGCGCATGGTCGGTACCAGCGAGAAGGTCGCAATCAACAGGCTGGTCAAAGGTGAAAAGAAAGCCGCCAGCAGGCCGGCGATATAGATCAACGAGTAGACGTCGACCAGCAGCTTGGGGTCGGTGTCTTCGACCAGCAGGCAGAGCCAAGAGTTGTGGGTGATGCGCCAGGTGCTGTTGATCACCGCGGCCAGCAGAAAGGCCGAGAAATCCTGCGCCACGGCCCAGATCAAACAAGGGATGCTCCAGGCGATGATGTCGGTGACCAGGGTGGTGCGCTTGCGCCCGAACTTATCGGTGATCGCGCCGCTCAACATCGTCCAAAAGATCTGGCAGGTGAGGCCGATGCTGGCGAGCAGCCCGATCTGGCTGTCGGTCAGCCCCAGCGCCAGCATATAGACCGAAATATAAGGTGCGTAGAGGTTATAGGGAATCCCCCACAACGGCTCTGTCAGAACCACGCCGCGCACATTGCCGCGCAGGGTTCGCAACGTGACGATCAGGGGGTGGGCAATCAGACTGCTGGTAACCACGATGGCGGATCATTTCTAGGGTGCGATGCGTGACGACGGCTCCATGTTACAGCCCATTCCCTCCTATTATACGCCCTGCCCGCGCCTTGGCCTATTGGCGGGCAGCGGCGGCAGACGCGCAGCCAACGGCGATGAAGGGACGATGAACAGGCGGCGGGGGTGCGGCTCCCCAAAGCGCGTTTGACAATCTGCCAATAAACAGTATGATTGCAGAAGCTCCACAACGATGCTGTTCGCCGGCCACATCAGGCCAAAGCCATTTGTAGACCGTAAGGCAGTTTCTAGGTCGCGTGCAGACTTCCCAAGCGAGGTGTGCGCAGCGTGCGTGACACAACCCGGCGCTCCCACTGGGTTGTGCTGTCAGGCCGATGGCCGGCAGTCACCGGCAGTGCTCCCGCCCCCACTGGTGCTGGGTCCAGGGTGTACTTCAACCCAATCCCTCTCGCTCACTCCCTTGTATCGACATCACAGAAGGATCGCGTTGCAGTGCTTGGTCCCAGATCTCTCACCCTTTCTTCTTGCAGCGGCTTTCTTCTTGCAGTGGCTTGACAACGCATTTGACCGCACATGGCATCCAACACAACAATCAGAAGCGAAGGAGGGTTCAAGTGTCTGCTGTGAAACCAGGTATACTCAGGGTGTGGTTGGTGGCCGTCTTCCTGGTGTTGTTGGCGGCAGGGTGCGCTGCCCCGGCAGCCGCGCCCGCGGCGCCCTCAGGCGAGGAAGCCGCCCCAGAAACTGGCGCCGCAGCCGCGACGACGACGGCGGCGCGCAAAGATATCCTCGTCCTGCCCATGAACGTCAACATCCCGGCTCCGGATATTTGGAACCCCTACATTCCCGGCACCTTCATTCTGCAAGGGATGAACCAGAATATGATGGAGCCGCTCTTTATGCTCAACTATGAGACAGGCGAGATCGAGGGCTGGCTAGCCGAAAGCTACTCAGGCAACGAAACGCAGGACGAGTTTACGGTTGTGCTGCGCGAGGGCACCGAGTGGAGCGACGGCACGCCGCTGACCGCGGAGGATGTAGTCTTTACGATCAACATGCTCAAGGAATATGCGCCGCAGCTCAACTGGTCGGGCGCAGTGGAGAAGTGGGTGGAATCGGTCGAAGCTGTGGACGACCGCACCGTCAAGTTCACGCTGACCGCGCCAAACCCCCGCTTCGTGCTGGAAAACCTGGCGGGCACGACCTCACAGGCGATCGTGCCGCTGCCCAAGCATGTCTGGGAAGGGCAGGACCCGGTCACCTTCCGCAACCCCTTCGACGAAGCAACCGGCGCGCCGATCTTCAGCGGCCCCTATACTGTGCTGCGTTTCTCCTCCACCGAGTTTGTCTACAAGCGCAATGATGACTGGTGGGGGGCCAAGACCGGCGCCTTCAAGCTGCCCGCCCCGCTCGAGATTCACCGCCCCTGGATCGGCAATGCCGAGACCCACAACCAGATGCTGGTCAACAACGAAGCGGACGCCGGCCCCGGCTCCGGCGCCACGTTGAGCCTCATCCAGTCGTCACTCCTGGCGCGCAACGACAAGCTGATCCCCTATAACACCGAACCGCCCTACGGCTGGCTCGACCCCTGCCCACGCATGTTCACCGTCAACCACACCGTGCCGCCATGGGACAAGAAGGAGATGCGCTGGGCGCTCTCCTACACCTTCAACCGCCAGCAGATCGTCGACGTGATCTATGAGGGCGCCAGCGTCCCGGCCACCTTCATCTTCCCCACCTATGATGGCATGATGCCCTACTATGAGGCCATCAACGATATCGTCGCCCCGATTGCCGAATATAATCCGGACAAGGCGCGCGAGTTGATCGAGGGCCAGGGCTACACCTTTGACGAGGGCAGCGGCTTCTTTGTCGGGCCGGATGGCAACAACCTCAAGATCGACGTGGTGGCGCCGCCCTTTATGGAGCCGACCGCCCGCCTGGTCGTCCAGCAGTTGCAGGACGGCGGCATCGACGCCGTGCTGCGCATCCTGGAATGGGGTATCTTCCGCGACGAGACCGGCCGCGGCCAGTTTGAGGGCGCCACCGACTGGAGCGGCTGCGGCAGCGTGATCGAACCCTGGTTCGGCATGAACCGCTACAACAAGAGCTGGGTCAACCCTGTGGGCACTGCCGGCACCGAGTATGTGGACAACACCAACAACGCCGGGCGCTGGGTCAACGACGAGTATTCGGCCCTGGTCGACCAGATGGGCAGCCTGCCCTTGGGCGACCCGCAGGTGATCGAACTGATGAAACAGGCCGTCACCATCTGGGCCGACGAACTGCCCGCCATCCCGCTGATCCAGACGCCTGCGTTTATCGTGTTCAACACGACCTACTGGACCAACTGGCCGACGGCGGACAACAACTATATCCAGCCGCCAGGCCACTGGCAGCACTTCCTGCGCGTGCTGACTGAGCTGCAGCCGGCGCAATAGCTGGACCGTGATGGGACATGACCTTCCCGGAAGCTCCGGGTAGCGCACCACAGCAGAGAGAGATTCCTCGCTCTGCTCGGAATGACAGTTGTCAGACGAAATTGGTCATCTCTATGGATCTTCCGGGAAGGCTCCTGCAATCTGGAGGGTAGTTGTACATGCGCGGTGTCAATCTTAACTATTTCTTGCGGCGCATTGGCATGTTCTTTTTGGTCGTCTTTGTCGCCGCCTCGTTTAACTTTATGATCCCCCGCTTGGCCCCGGGCAACCCGATTGGGGCCATCACCTCGCGCATGGCGCAGGCCAGCGCCGGCATCGAAAACGGCCAGGCCATGTTCGAGGCCTACCGCGAACGCTTCGGGCTAAATGACCCCATGTATGTGCAGTATGTCCGCTATCTCTGGAACTCGATCCGCTTCGACTTTGGCGAATCGCTTTCGGCCTACCCCGCCGAGGTGTGGGAGATCATCCGCCCGGCGATTGGCTGGTCCATCGGTCTGATCGCCACCAGCGTGATCATCACCTTTTTCCTGGGCGTCACGGTCGGCGCGCTGCTGGCCTGGAAGGGCACGCCCAAATGGGTGCAGATGCTGCTCCCGCTGACGATGATCTGGGGCGTGCTGCCCTATTACCTGCTGGCGCTGCTGCTGCTCTATGCGCTGGCCTTTACCACCGGTGTTTTCCCCATGAGCGGGGCCTATGACAGCAGCATCCCCAAGGAGTTCTCCTGGGCCTTTATCAGCAACGTCGCCTACCACGCCGTGCTGCCGGCGCTTTCCGTCGTCCTCTCCAGCCTGGGGCTGTGGGCGCTGACCATGCGCGGGCTGATGGTCAACACCATCGGCGAAGATTATATGCTGCTGGCAGAAGCCAAAGGGCTGCCGCGCCGGCGCATCTTTTGGTGGTATGCCGTGCGCAACGCCATCCCGCCCCAGGTGACCCATCTGGCGATCGCGCTGGGCCATGTCGTCTCCGGCGCGATCTTGGTGGAGATCATCTTCGCCTATCCAGGGCTGGGCTACCAGCTCTACCAGTCGATCACCAACAGCGACTACACCGTCATCCAGGGGATCACGCTTCTCCTGGCCGTCTCGGTCGGGTTTGCCGTGTTGATCATCGACCTGATCTACCCGCGGCTCGACCCGCGCGTCACCTATGTAGCGGAAAGCTCCGGCTAATATGAAAACTGCAACCTTACCCGCCACCGCCCCTCCCCGGCCCCAACCGGCCTCGCGCAATTTTGTGCGCCGGGTCTTTGGCTTTTTGGGGGCCAATTGGATGTTTACGTTGGGGCTGTCGCTCCTGCTGGCGCTCTATCTCTTCGGCATCGTCGGCAACCTCTTCGTCGAGCCGAAATGGGCCGACATGGGGGCGAACCCATTGAATCTGCGTCCCAGTTGGGAGCATCCCCTGGGCACCGAAGGCTTTGGCCGCGATATGTACACGCTGATGGTGATCGGCATCCCCAACACCTTCAAAATCGGCCTTCTGGCCGGCGGGGTCGGCGTCGTGCTGGGGGCGTTGATCGGCCTGATCGCCGGCTACTATAAAGGCACGCTCGACACGATCTTCAGCAGCTTTGCCGATGTCATGCTGGTGATCCCGACCCTCGCCATCCTGATCACCGTCTCTGCCTATGTGCGGGTGATGACGGTGGAGTTGATGGCTATTATCGTGGGGCTGCTGGCATGGCCGCTGCCGGCGCGCGTGATCCGCGCCCAGACGCTGAGCTTGCGCGAGCGTTTGTTCGTCGAAGTCGCCAAACTCTCCGGCCAAAATGACCTTGAGATCATCTTTCTGCAGATCCTGCCCAATCTGACCGCCTACCTGGCCGCGGCGTTTGTCGGCGCGGTGAGCACCGGCATTTTGGCCGCCGTCGGGTTGGAAGTGCTGGGGCTAGGCCCGCAAAATGTCCCCACCATCGGCCGCGCCCTCTACCACGCCTTCACCTACTCGGCCATGTTCCGCGGCATGTGGTGGTGGTGGGGGCCGCCGATTGTGACCCTGGCGATCATCTTCACAGGGCTGTTCATGATGAGCGTCTCCCTGGATAAGTATGCCAACCCCAGGCTCAAAGGGGCCATGCAAGGCTGATATCTCTGCGCCGGCCCCGCCGCGCGCAGCCGTTTGATCGAGAGAGACATGGTCACCGAAGCACAGACAATCAGAAGCGAGTCCCGTTCAGCCACCGGCCCGGATCGGACCTTCGCCAATCGGGTATTAGATGTACGCGACCTGCGCGTCAGCTACCAGACCCCGCGCGGGCCGGTGCGCGCCGTCAACGGCGTCAGTTTCTTCCTCCGAGCGGGCGAACGGCTGGGCCTGGTCGGCGAGTCCGGTTCGGGCAAGACCACCACCGCCCTCAGCTTGATGCGCTTGATCCAGCCGCCCGCGGTCATCGAAGGCGGCCAGGTCCTGCTGGACGGCAAAGACCTGCTGAGCCTGTCGGAAGAGGAAATGCGCCGCGCCCGATTTGCCGAGATCGCCCTGATCCCCCAGGGTGCGATGAACTCCCTGAACCCCATGATGAAGGTCGGGGAGCAGCTGCGCGATACGATGCGCGCCCACCTAGATGGAGAGTCCGGCGCCAGGCGCGATCTGCGCATTCAAGAGTCGCTCGAATCGGTGGGGCTGCGCCCCGACGTCATGCAAGCCTATCCGCACGAGCTGAGCGGCGGGATGAAGCAGCGCGTCTGCATCGCCATGGGCATCCTGCTCAGCCCCAAGGTGATCATCGCCGACGAGCCGACCAGCGCCTTGGATGTGGTGGTGCAGCGCCAGGTGATGGAGACCCTGGGGCGTGTGCAGAATGACCTGGGCGCATCCATCATCCTGGTCGGGCATGATATGGGGCTGATGGCCCAGTTTGTGGATCGCGTGGGGGTGATGTATGGCGGCAAGCTGGTGGAAGTCGGCCCGGTGCGCGATATCTTCAAAGACCCGCTGCACCCCTATACGCAACTGCTCATCGGCAGCCTGCCGACGCTGCAATCCAAAGAGATGTTCAAGGGCATCCCTGGGCTAACCCCGTCCTTGCTCACGCCGCCGCCGGGCTGCATGTTTCATCCACGCTGCCCCAAAGCGATGGCGCACTGCTCAGTCGCCATCCCCCCGCTCGAAGAAATCAAACCAGACAGGTGGGTCGCATGCCATCTGTATAACGGGAGCCAGCCGTGACGCAGCTTTTGGAAGCCCAAAATATTACGCGGATCTTCGGTGGAGGGGTTCTCAACAAACACCACACGGTGGCCGTAGACGAGGTTTCATTGGCCATCCACGAAGACAAGCCCACCATCACCGCCGTGGCAGGCGAAAGCGGCAGCGGCAAGACGACCCTGGCGCGCTTGCTCCTGGGCATGATCCGGCCCACCAGCGGCTCGATCCGCTTCCGAGGACAAGCGCTCTCGACCATGGATCGGCAGGCGCGGCGCGCCTTTCGCCGCCAGGTACAGGCCATCTTTCAAGACCCGTTCGAGGTCTACAACCCCTTCTATAAGGTAGACCAGGTTCTGACGACGCCGGTGCATAAGTTCCGGCTGGCCGCATCGCGGGCAGAAGCGCAGCAGCGCATTGAGGAAAGCCTACAGATGGCCGGCCTGCGCCCCGAAGAGACGCTGGGGCGCTATCCGCACCAGTTGAGCGGCGGCCAGCGCCAGCGCATTATGGTGGCGCGGGCGCTGCTGCTCAACCCCAAGATCATCCTGGCCGACGAGCCGGTGTCGATGGTGGACGCATCGCTGCGCGCCACCATCCTGGAAAGCCTGGTGCGGCTCAAGCGCGAACTGGGCATCTCGCTCGTCTACATCACCCACGACCTGACCACGGCCTATCAGATCAGCGAGAACATCTACATTCTCTATCGCGGCTCGGTGGCCGAGGTGGGCAATGTGGAGCGAGTTATCAAAGAGCCGCAGCACCCCTACACGCGCCTGCTGGTCAGCTCAATCCCCCTGCCCGACCCAGACATCCGTTGGGGCCAGGAAACCGACATCGAGAGCAAGGCCTCGACCGCCGGTGCGGCGCGCGCCGAAGTCCAGGGCTGCAAGTTCTCCAACCGCTGCCCCTTTGTCATGGCGGAATGCCGGCAGAAGGCCCCGCCGCTCTATCAAACCAATGACGACCGCGCCGTGGCCTGTTATCTCTATAAAGAAGCGCCAGTGGTCAGCGGCCAAGCGATCGCCGAACACCTGGCCGCCTGAACGCGCCGCACCGAGCTACCACTCCCAGGGCTTGCCTTCCCAGTCGCGCAGCGCCAGGACATCTTCGTCGACGCCCTCGTCTTGCAGAAAATAGGCAAGCGCATAGCGGGCTGCGTCTTCCGGCTCCAACGTGGCCTCCAGGTTCTTTTTGCCGCTCATATAAGAGCGCACCCAGCCAGGATGGTAGACGCGGAAGGTGTAGCCTTCCGGATGCAGATGGTTGAACATGATCTTGACTGCCATGTTGAGCGCAGCCTTGGACATGCAGTAGCCATACCAGGAGGTGCGCCGGGCGCGGCCAACGCTGCCGGCCTCGGACGAGACAAAGCAGAGCCGTTTGAGCGGGCTGCTATCCATCAACGGCAAAAAGGCCTCGACCATGCGGATCGGCCCCAGCGCGTTGACGTCATAGAGCCGGTGCATCTCGGCATAGTCCTGCGCTTGGCGCAGATCGCGCGGGCTGGTCGGGCTGCCCACCCCGGCGTTGTTGATCAACAGGTCCACCTGCCCGGCAGCGGCGCGCACCGTCTGCGCCGCCGCCTGCACCGTGTCCATGTCGGCGACATCCAGCGGCACGCAGGTCAAGGTCTGTGGGTAGGTCGCGGCCAGCGCCGAAAGCTCCGGCCAGTCGGGCATATATTGCCCGGCAAAGACACGCCAGCCTTGCTCCAACAATCCGGCGCTGAGGGCTTGGCCCAGACCGCGGTCCGCGCCCGTGACGACGGCGACGCGCCCATTGGCGATACGCGCCATGATACGCTCCTTCTTAGGCGGCAGGCGCAGGCTGGGCGCACCACACCAGCGCGTTGCGCAGCAGGGTTTGAAAATCGGGATGCAGCCAGACCGGCACATTGTGCCCCGGCGTCAGCACGCAGACGCGCCCCGCGCCCTCTTGCCGTGTCCAGCCTGCGGGCTGCGTGCCGTGCTCCGACACCGAGGTCAGAAACACGTCGGCGTCCGCCGCATCCAAATGCATAAAGTAATGCTCGTCCACTTCGGTGAAGGCCGCTGCGCCTGCGCTCAGCGCATGGCCGGGCCGGGGTTCTACCGTCACCGGGCACTGTTTGGGGTGCTGGTCAAACGCGCCGCCGATCAAGGCGCGCAGCGCCGGCGCGTCGCGGCAGACCGTGCCGGAATGGACCACCAGCAGCCCCCCGCCCCGGCGCACAAACGCTGCGAAGGCCGCCTCGACTTCGGGCGTCACCCACGGCGACCAATCCGCCGCCGATACATTGTCCGATTTGGTCAGCAGCACGACCGGGTAGGCGTCCATCTGGGCGGGCTGCCAGCCCGACACATCTTCGACAAAGTCAAACTCGACCCCGTTGGCGGCCAGCGGGGCCAGCCCGGCGCGCGGGGTCCGCGCCGGATGCCAACGGTCATCACACAACACAAGAACCTTCATCAGGCTGCCTGCCTTTGCTAGAGATGGGGATTCTGAACTGGACATCGCCAGCAGCTTGCGCCTTGCTCGACGCGATACTCCTAGCCTATCATAGATGCGCTGCATCCCCGAATTGCCCGGCGACACCGGGGACGGCTCCCGGCACAACCGAACATGCCCGAACACCACACAGGAAAGCACACAAGAAAGCGAGTGAGCAATGGACAAAAACAAGGTCCGCATCGGCTTCATCGGCGCGGGCTGGTGGGCGACCAGCAACCATATGCCGCTGCTGGCCCAACGCCCCGATGTGGAGATGGCCGGCGTCTGCCGGCTGGGTCCAGAGATGCTGCAGGCGGTCAAAGATAAATTTGGCTTTCCCTTCGCCACCGAGGATTACCACGAACTGCTTCGCCAGGACCTAGACGGCGTGGTGGTCACCTCCCCCCACCACCTGCACTATGAACACGCGCGCGCCGCGCTGCTTGCCGGCTGTCATGTCATGTGCGAAAAGCCCATGACGCTTCAGGCCGGCCAAGCCTGGGATCTGGTGAAGCTGGCGCAAGAGCGTAACCGCCATCTGCTTGTCCCCTACGGCTGGCACTACAAGCCCTTTGTCCAGCAGGCCAAACAGTTGATGGACGACGGCGTCGTGGGGAAGATCGAATATGTGCTGTGCCACATGGCCTCGCCGACGAAGGCGCTCTTTGGCGGCAGCGGCGCGCCGCCCCCCCAAGAACCGGTCTCCTTTACCAAGCCCGACCCTGCTACCTGGCAGGAGAAGGCCCACGGCGGCGGCTATGCCCACGGCCAGGTGACCCACTCGTCGGGGCTGATGTTCTGGCTGACCGGTCTGCGCGCCCAAGAGGTGAGCGGGCGCACGACCTCGCCCAACGCCAAAGTCGACATGTACGACGCGGCCGCGGTCACCTTCGACAACGGCGCGCTGGGCACCGTCTCCGGCGCGGCCACGCTGCCCGGCGGCGCCAAGTTCCAGGTCGACGTGCGCATCTTCGGCGAAGACGGCGTGCTCAACATCGACCTCGACCATGACCGGCTCGAATTATGGCGTCATGACGGCAAACACCGGCAGTTCGATATCCCTGCCAACGCCGGGGCCTATGACTGCGAGGGGCCGCCCAACCGCTTCGTCGACCTCATCCAGGGGCATGGCCGCAACGACTCGCCGGGCGAAGTGGGGGCGCGTTCGGTCGAACTGCTCGACGCCATGCTGCGTTCCGCGGCGCAGGGCGGAATTCCCGTGCGCGTCCACTGAGGCATCGGCCAACCACATCTCAGCAACCAACCACCCTGCGGCAATATGATCTTGCCGAGGCGCGGGGCGTGCCCGCCCCCAGACTGAATTCTCCCCGCGCCTCGGCAGCCACGCCCATACATTTATGTCAACTATCTGGCCGGCCATTGACATCCGCTGGCTTCTCTGCTACACTCGCGCACGTCCCCTCCCCCACGTTTGTTTCCTCCGAACCCGCTCACGATCCACCGGTGCTAGGCGATGGACCGCGAGGAGGCGTCTAGCCACACGGCTGGGCCGTACGGCTGGACGGTATAAAGCTGCGGCTGTTGCCTAACCTGCGTTGCGCACCCTGTAGATGTGGTGTACGACCCAACTCCCGCCCATACCCGTATCGCGCAGGCCGGCGCGTTCTAAATCGCGCCCGGTGTTGCAATGAACCCCCTCCTGTGGCCAAGCCACAGTCTCTTTGCGTTCGGCTGATTGTTCCTATAAGGAAGGAGCAAACAATGAACAGCAAGTGGTTACGCAGATGGGTCGCAGTTGGGATGACGGCGATGCTGGCAGGCCCTCTGATCCTGCCGGCGCAGACAATGGCACAAGCCGAAGAGCCGCCCGGCCCCTCGGCCAACGTCTCTGTCTATGCCACAGGGTTGAATAACCCGCGTGGGCTGAAGTTCGGCCCGGACGGTGCGCTCTACGTCGCCGAAGGGGGCCAAGGCGGCAATGAATCGACCGAGGGGCAGTGCGAGCAAGTGGTGCCCCCTGTCGGCCCATACACCGGCAGCGCCACCGGCGCGCGCATCGCCAAAATCGACGCCAGCGGTACTGTCACCACCGTCGTGGATAACCTGCCCTCCAGCCAAACGTCGGCAGACTTGGGCAGCCTGGTCAGCGGCGTCGGCGACGTCGCCTTTATCGGCGACACGCTCTATGCGGTGCTGGCGGGGGCAGGCTGTTCGCACGGCGTGGCCGATGTGCCCAATGCGCTGATCCGCGCCAACGCCGACGGTACCTGGGAGACGGTCGCCGACCTGGGCGCTTTTCTGGCCGCCAACCCGGTCGAACATCCGCAGCCGGGAGACTTTGAACCGGAAGGGACCTGGTACAGCTTGCTGGCCGTGGACGGCGATCTCTATGCGCTGGAACCGAACCACGGTGAGCTGGACAAGATCACGCCCGCAGGCGAGGTCAGCCGGGTGATCGACATTTCGGCCAGCCAAGGGCATGCCGTACCCACGGCCATGGTCCTTGGCCCCGACGGCTATTTCTACGTGGGCACGCTCTCGACCTTCCCCGTGCAGACCGGCGCGGCCAGTATCTACCGCATCGACAGCGACGGCGACATCTCCGTCTACGCCACCGGGCTGACCGCGGTCGTCGGGCTGGCGTTTGACGCCAACGGCCAACTCTATGCGCTGGAGACATCCGCCGCCCCGACCACCGGCGGCGCGCCGATTGTGCCCGGCAGCGGGCGCATCGTGCGCGTGCTGCGCTCCGGGCAACTGCAGGAGGTCGCAACCGGGTTGATGCTGCCCACCGCCATGACCTATGGCCCAGACGGTATGCTCTATGTCTCCAACTGCGGCTATGGCTGCCCGGCGGGTGCAGGGGAGATCGTGCGCGTCGCCATCCCCCAGATGGCAGGCGCTGCCGCCGGCGATGTCGCCTTTGAGGTCGTGGGGCAGGGCAGCGACCAAAGCCCGCAGGCAGGCGTGCAATATGGCTTTGCCTCGACTCTGGGCGCGGCTGGCGACGCCATGGCCTTCAGCGGCGACACCCACGACGCCAGCACAGCGCAGTTCACCTTCTATGTCGAGGCGCAGACCACCCAGACCATCGAAAACGGCGATCTGCGCATCATCAACCGCACCGGCACAGTGACCACCTATTACGACCCGTCGGGCGGAGACTTCGCCGACCCGGACAGCTTCCGCGACGGCACGCCCGTGCTCGCCGGCACAATGCACCAGCAGGTGATCCAAGACACCGTGTCGGGGACCTTCCTGGCGACGGGCGTCGAGACCATCACCTCGGCGACCCCCTTCACGATGACGGCCTCTGCTATGGCGACGCCTGTCGGGGCAGCGGCCCCGGTCACGGCCACGGCTCCCCTCACGGCGACGGAATCTGTCACGGCGACAGGCTCCGCCACGACGACGGCCCCCGCCATGATGACAGCCCCTTCCCCAATGGCAGGGGGCGGCTGGATTCAACTGGCCCAGACCGGCGACCGCTTCAGTATCACCCTCTATGGCCGTGGCGACCCTGAAAGCTTTGTGTTTGCCGGATCCGGCGTCGCCCTGGGCGGGGGAGCACGGTAAAGAACTGCCTGCGCTTGACCTCGCAGCAGGCCAGTCGCCAAGCCGGTCCGTCAAACCACGGAGCCGACCCCGCAATCCAAGATCCGCCCGCCTTCCTATGGGAAGGCGGGCGGATCTTTTATGCCGTCGTGTTTGCACCCAGAACGCTGTTTGACGCTGGCCCCCATCCATGCTAGGATCGTCATGCTCTCAATTGTCAAGGTCGTTGACAAGCACACCCAGTTCAGCCCATATCTCTGCGACCAGTATCTGCAACCGGTATCTGCAAGCCTGTGCTGGCGCCCAGGCACTCCCGCGCCGGCAAGGTGCAGCA
>QEUY01000084.1 GCA_003577365.1 Chloroflexota bacterium
CGGGTCCGCGGTCAGGCTGAGATGGGTCTTGGCCATGCAGATCGGCAGGTTGCCAAAGCCGTTTTTCTCATATTGGCGGATCTGCGCCTCGGCCTTGGCCTCGTAGACTACCTCGCCCGCGCCGTAGATGCGCTGGGCGATGGTCTCGATCTTGGCCTTGATCGGCTGGTCGAGCGCATAGAGGAATTTGAAGCCGGTTGGCTCGGCGGCGGCTTCCACCACCATGCGCGCCAGGTCCACCGCACCCGCGCCGCCCGCAGCCCAGTGGTCGGAAAGCGCGCAGCGCGCGCCCATCTCCTGGGCGATCGCAAAGACGGCGTCCACTTCGCTGGGGTGGTCGGTGGGGAAGTGGTTGACGCAGACGACCGGGCTGACGCCGTGCTGGCGGATGTTCTCGATCTGTTTACGCAGGTTGGCCGCGCCCAGATAGATGTCGTCGGGGTTTTCGACCAGCATCTCGGCGGGCAGCGGTTTGCCGGGGACGACGCGATATTTGCCCGTGTGCAGCTTGAGGGCGCGGATCGTGGCGACGACCACCGCGGCGTCGGGGCGCAGACCGCTGGCGCGGCACTTGATGTTGAAGAATTTCTCGGCGCCGATGTCCGCGCCAAAGCCTGCCTCGGTGAGCAGATAGTCGCCGGTCTTGATGCCGATCAGATCGGCCAAGACGGAGCTGTTGCCGTGGGCGATGTTGGCAAAGGGGCCGGCATGCACCAGGGCCGGGGTATTTTCCAGCGTCTGGAAGAGGTTGGGTTTGATCGCCTCTTTCATAAGCACGGTCATGGCCCCGGCGGCGCGCAGCTGCTCGGCGGTGACCGGCTGGCGATCTTCGTTCTGGCCGATGACGATGCGTCCGAAACGTTCGCGCATATCGCGCAGGCTGGTGGTCAGCGCCAGGATCGCCATCACCTCGCTCGCCACGCTGATGTCGAACCCGGTCTGGCGCGGGCGGCCATCGCTCTTGCTGCCCAGCCCGCTGACCAGATAGCGCAGTTCGCGGTCGTTGACATCCAGCACGCGCCGCCAGGTAATGGCGTAGGGGTCGATGCGGAGGTCGTTGCCCTGGTAGATGTGGTTGTCGATCATGGCGGCCAAGAGGTTATTGGCCGCGGTGACGGCGTGGATATCGCCGGTCATGTGCAGGTTAAACTGCTCCATCGGCACGACCTGGCTGTAGCCGCCGCCTGCTGCGCCGCCTTTGATGCCGAAGGTCGGCCCCTGCGAGGGCTGGCGGATGGCGATGGTGGCGCGCCGTCCGATGTGCTGCATGCCCTGGCCCAACCCGACCAAGGTAGTGGATTTGCCTTCACCCAACGGGGTCGGGGTAATCGAGGTGACTAAGACATACTTGGCGTTGGGGCGATCTTGCAGATGCTCCAACGCTTCTAGCTTGACTTTGGCGACGGTGTCGCCGTAGAACTCGATATCGCGGCGGCTCAGACCCATCTTTTCGGCAATGGCTTCGATGGGTTCCAGCTTGGCGGCCTGGGCGATCTCGATGTCGCTGGGAACAGAGGTCATGACTGCCATGAGTAGGTTCCTTGTTATTCTGCCGCAAACCGGAAGACCGTCACTTCATGATAGGTCTGCCCCGGTTCGAGGACGGCCGAGGGAAAGCTGGGCTGATTGGGCGAGTCCGGGAAGTGCTGCGTCTCTAGGCAGAGGCCGCCGCGGCGTGGGTACACCTTGCCCGCTTTGCCGGGCAGGCTGCCGGGCATCAGGTTGCCGCTGTAGAACTGCACCCCCGGCTGCGTGGTGAGGATGTCCACACGCCGCCCGCTGCGCGCTTCGCGGATCGCGGCCGCGGGCCGCAGTTCGCCCGGCGTGCCGTTGACCACATAGTTGTGGTCATAGCCCAGGCCGCGGCGCAACTGCTCGTCGTCCTGGTCGATGCGCGCGCCGATGCGGGTGAACTGGCGGAAGTCGAACGGCGTGCCCGCCACCGGGGCCAGTTCGCCCAGCGGGATGGCGCTTTCGTCCACCGGCGTGTAGCGGTCGGCGTTGATCATCAACTCGTGGTCGAGGATCGTGCCTTCGCCCAGGAGGTTGAAATAGGTGTGGTTGGTCAGGTTGAGGATGGTCGCCTGGTCGGTCGTGGCCTCATAGTCGATCTGCAGGGCGTTGTCGTTGGTCAGCGTATAGGTGACGGTGACCGACAGGTTGCCGGGATAGCCTTCTTCGCCGTCGGGGCTGAGATAGCTCAGCGCCACGCCCACACCCTCCGGGCTGCTGATTGGCTCCGCCGACCAGATCACCTTGTCGAAGCCGACCTGGCCGCCGTGCAGGTGGTTGGGGCCGTTGTTTTGGGCCAGTTGATATTCCTTGCCCTTGAGGTGGAACCTGCCGCCGGCGATGCGGTTGGCGAAGCGCCCCGTGATGCAGCCGAAAAAGGGGCTGCGTGTCAGATAGTCGTCCAGGTTGTCGAAGCCGAGGACGATGTCGCCCGGCTGCCCGCCGCGGTCGGGGGTGTGCAGGCTGACGAGGATGCCGCCATAGTTGGTGAGGGTGACGGTGACGCCCTGGTCATTGCTCAGCGTGTAGAGATCGACCATCGCGCCGCCTCTGGTGGCGCCGAAAGGCTGCTGTCTAAGCTTCATGATGCGTTCCTATGCTGTATGCAGGTGTGGTGTATGCGGGCATGCAAGTGGAATGGATAGCATGGGCCGGCAGCCACGGCATGGACCTGTCGGAGACGCGCCTGGAGACATCGTATCGGCGCACCTAAACCGCTGCGGTCACATCGCTGGGCCGCGCTGGGGGCTATCAACTGCTCTGGGCACGCGGTTCCGGCCTCCATGCCGGCTGTGATTGTATGATAGCACAGATCGGCGGGGGCCGGAACGTGAAACTCACGGCGCAGCTTGGCCGAAGCAAGGCGGTACGCCGAGCAGCCCAACACAAGCTTCGTTCTGGCCGCGGCTTGGGGTATGATGAACGGGCAAACACCTACCGTTCATCCCCTATTCTGCAATGAGGAAGGAACGTTGTATGCGTATTGAATCGGGCCGTATCACCAAGCTGCATGTGGTGCATCTCAACCCCGGCGACGATGTGCTCTTGGGGCTGCGCGCCGCCGTGGCCGCCAAGGGCATCCGCCATGCGGCGATTGTGGGCGCGATCGGCTCGGTGACCAGCTATCATTTTCATGTGGTCGCCAGCCCCGACCTGCCCCCTGCCGAACTCTATCCCAAGGCCGAGGGGGCGTATGACATCGCCACCATGACCGGTTTTATCTTCAACGGACGCGTCCACTGCCATATCATCTTCTCGGACGAGCGCGTCGCCTTTGGCGGCCATCTGGAGGAAGGCTGCCGCGTGCTGACCTTTAACGTCATTTCGATTGCCGAGGTCGAGGAGTTGGACATCACCGACTTCGACACCCTGCAGCCGCTCAACTGAGGCCGCGCCATGGCCGATCAACCGACCGGGCCAATGGCTATCGGGTTTATCGGGTTGGGCATCATGGGCCGGCCCATGGCGCACAATGTGCTGCGCGCCGGTTTTCCGCTGGTGGTCTATGATCTGCAGCCGGAGCCGGTGGACGACCTGGCGGCAGCCGGGGCGCGGGCCGCAGACTCGCCCGCGGCCCTGGCGCAACAGGTCGGTGTCGTGCTGCTCTGCCTGCCCGATTCGCCCGATGTGCAGGCGGCGCTGTGCGGGCCGCAGGGCGTCTTGGCCGGGGCGCGGCCGGGCCAGATCGTGGTGGACATGAGCACGATCTCGCCGGTGGTGGCGCGCGAGCTGGCCGCCACCGCCGCGGCCCAGGGCGTAACCTTGCTCGACGCGCCGGTCTCCGGCGGGCAGGTGGGCGCGGCGCAGGGCACGCTCTCGATCATGGTGGGCGGCGACGCCGCGGCCTTTGCCCAGGTGCGCCCGGTGCTGGCCGCCATGGGTAAGACGATCCTGCACATCGGCGCTTCCGGCGCGGGGCAGGTGACCAAAGCCTGCAACCAGATCGTGATCGCGGTGACGATCGAGGCGGTGGCTGAAGCGATGGTGCTGGCGGCCAAGGCCGGGGTAGACCCGGCACAGGTGCGCCAGGCGCTCTTGGGCGGCTATGCCTACAGCCGGGTACTGGAGGGGCATGGCGAGCGCTTTTTGGCGCGCAATTTTGCGCCCGGTTTTCGCACGCGGCTGCAATATAAGGACCTCAACATTGCCATGGATGCGGGCCGCGCTTATGCAGCGCCGCTGCCGGCCACGGCGTTGGTACACCAGTTGTACGGCGCGTTGATGGCGCGCGGCGGCGCAGAGCAAGATCATTCGGCGCTGGTCACGCTCTTGGAGGAGTTGGCTGGGATAAAGTAGGCAGTAGAGATTGGGCGGTGGGCAGCAGGGTCCAGAGTCAAGCCTGCTTCTGTACCCTACTCCCTCCTGCCCAATCCCTACTCCCCATTATCGAAAGGTGGCTTGGGGATGGGAAGCGATATCTATACCGAGCTTGGGGTGACGCCGGTGATCAACGCCATGGGCCATGTGACGGTGCTGGGCGGGTCGATCCTGTCGCCCGCGGTGCAGGCTGCCATGGACGCCGCCAACAGCCTGTATGTCTCGATGGACGAACTGCAAGACAAGGCCGGCCAGGCCATCGCCAAGATGCTGGGCGCAGAGGCGGCGTTTGTTACCTCCGGCGCGTTTGCGGCGCTGGTCTTGGGCGCAGCGGGCATCATGACCGGCGGCGACCCGGCCAAGATCGCCCAGTTGCCCGACACGCGCGGCATGAAAGACGAGTTCCTCTTTCAAAAGGCGACGCGCTATCGCTATGACCGCTGCATCACCACGGCGGGGGCCAAATTGATCGAAGTGGGCGACGAGCAGGGGACGACGCCCGACCAACTGGCCGCGGCGATTGGCCCGCAGACCGCGGGCATCTTTTTCTTTGCGCGCGGCGAGCGCATCCCCGGCACGCTGCGCTTGGCGCAGGTGATGGAGATCGCCCAGGCTGCAGGGCTGCCGGTGTTGGTGGACGCGGCGGGCGAGGTCTATCCGCTGGAACGGCTGAGGGGGCTGCCCCAGAGCGGCGCAGGGCTGGTCTGCTATGGGGCGAAGTACCTCAGTTCGGCCAACTCCACCGGCATCCTGTGTGGGCAGGCGGGGCTGGTCTCGGCAGCGCGGCTCAACAGCTTCACAGGCTATGAGTCCCAGAACAACCGCAGCATCGGCCGCGGCTATAAGGTGGACCGGCAGGAGATCGTGGCGACTGCGGTGGCGCTGCGCGAATGGCTGGAGACCGACCACGAGGAACGTTTTCAGCAGCAGGCGGCGCGCATCGAGACGATCGCACGGCGGCTGGCCGATCTGCCGCATGTGACCACGCGCAACCTTTGGCCCGAAGAGCAGGGGCCGTGGATGCGGCTGCACATTGCCTATCCCGTGGAGCGGGTGGGCAAGAACAACCAGGAGATCGCGGCTGCGCTCAAAGCCGGGAACCCCAGCATTTGGGTGCGGCCCGAAGGCGAGGGGTTGACGGTGGAGGTGCATACGCTGCGCCCGGGCGAGGAGCAGATCGTCGCCGATGCGCTGCACCAACATCTGGCGGGGTGAGCGTTATTCCGCGACGCTCACCAACTGCAGCCGGCGCAGTTCGTCTGCCAGGAGGAGGGTAAAACGCCGCGCGTCTTTGGCATCGAGATGTGAGGCGTCGGGCACGGGCAGGGCGCGCATGGCGGGTATATCTGCAAAGTGCAGCGTGGGCGCTCCGGTGATCGGCGCGATCTGGTCCCAATACTGGCGGCGCAGTTCGGGCGTGTCGTAGAGATCCCGCAACTCTGCGCCGACCGGAAAATGGAGAAAGAGCACATTGCCGCCGCGCTGTTGAATCTTGGCGACCGCGGGGCGCACCAAGGTGTGCAGAGAGTCCAGAAAGTCGGCTTGGCTGGTGGGCGCGGTGCGGGCATAGTTGCGCTGTGTCAGATCGATGATGCGCGTGCGCAGCCGATCTAGCCCCGCAGGCGTCAACAGGCTGTAGTAGTGGGCCGCCCGATAGCGATCCGGCCTGGTCTCGATGTAGGCGGGCGCGGCGCCAGGGATAAAGACGAGCAGTTGGCGCGGGCTGAGGGTCGAACTAAACAGGAGAAACCGTTCCTGCAAGAAGGTTTGGATAGTCAGATTCGCCATCTTGTCCCACCGGCCCCAATGGCTCCATTCGCGCCGATAGTAGTCGACCCAGCGCTGCTGGCTCGTTTCGCCTTGGCGCGCCAGCGAGACGATATTGGCGTCGTAGATCACCAAGCCGGTGAAGGCCGGGTCTTCGGCCAGGTCTTTCAGCACGGCCAAGCCCACCGTGCCGTTGATGCCAAGTTGGGTGACCGTGTACCCTGGCAGCGTCTGCTCCAGCACGTCGGGCGCTACGCCCAACTGCATACGCGATGAGCCTAGCAGGACGATGTGTTTTGCACCCTGCTTTGTCTCGTCTGCGGCGCGCGGGTGGGGGTAGACCTGGCTGCGCTGATAGGCCCACAAGGCCATGCTGTCGGTCACCGAAGGGAGATGTCCCTGCTCGCGCAAGGCCAACTCGACCGGCAGCAGCAGGCCGGCGAACAACAGGAGCGCCAGCAGCCATTGTTTGCCATAGGGAGCGTGGGGTATCCGGCTGTTAGAATTGGAAGTAGATGAAGGCATGGTCTCCCTTTGGCAATGAAATCACAACGGCGAACAGCAGCACGGCCATGATGGCCGAGCGCGCCCACCAGGGCATCTGAGCCGCCAGCCACTCATAGCTTTTGTCGCGCATATACCACTCAAAGAGCAGGAAGGCCGCCAGCAGAGCCAGGACCATCAGATAATCGCGGCGCGCGATCTCGATGCCCGGCTGCATGTGCCATCCGGCCCCCAGCATCATCTTGAGGGTCGTCAGGGCACGTTCCAGGTGGGGGGCGCGAAAAAAGACACGCGTAAAACAGCCCAAGGTAAAGGTGAGCAGCGCCAGGCCGAATTGGACAGGCGGGACCTGCCAGAGGCGGTGGCGTGCCCAAGCTTGTCCCTGGATCAGCCGTTCGACGACCAGATAGAAGGCGTGCAGCCCGCCCCACAGCACAAACAGCCAGGATGCGCCGTGCCACAGCCCGCCCAGCAGCATGGTGATCACCAGGTTGCGATAGGTGTTGAGGGTTCCTTTGCGGTTGCCGCCCAGGGGGATATAGAGGTAGGAGCCTAACCAGGTCGAGAGGGTGATGTGCCAGCGCCGCCAGAAGTCGGCAAAGCCTACCGCGGCTAGGGGAAAGCGAAAATTGTCGGGCAGGACAAAGCCAAAACACAGCCCCACGCCGATGGCGCACAGCGAGTAGCCGGCAAAGTCGGCATAGATCTGGATGGCAAAGGCCAGCGTGCCGGTCCAGGCTTCGGCGAAATTGGGCAGCGCCGCCGCGTCGTACACCGCCTCCACCACCTCGGCCATGATGCGGTCGGCGATCACCACTTTGTAAAAGAGGCCAAGCACCAGCAGGCTCAACCCCCACCCGACTTGCCGCGCCGACCCCAGCTTTGGCTCAACGCACTGCGGCAAAAAATCGTGGGCACGGACGATCGGCCCGGCCACCAACTGCGGGAAAAAGCTGACATAGAGCGCATAGTCGAGGAAAGAATGCCAGGGGGCGAACTTCCCTCGATAGATGTCAATGGTATAGGAGAGCGTTTGAAAGGTGTAGAAGGAGATGCCGACCGGCAGGATGATGCTGAACGGCGGCGGCTGGTAGACAACTCCCAGCCCGTGCATCAGGGCTGTGAAATTGTCCAGCAGGAACCCGCCATATTTGAAATAGCCCAACAGCCCCAGGTTGATCAGCAGGCTTACGCCGAGCAGCCCCTTGCGCCGACCTGGATGGGCGGCATGGTAGATGGCGCGCGCTAAATACCAATCGACGACGGTGGAGAACCAAAGCAGGAGGACAAAAGGGGGGTTCCAGGCGGCATAGAAGAGATAGCTGACTGCCACAAGGAAGCCCTTGCGCGCTGTCCAATTCGACAACACCCGGCTGACCGGCAGCACCACGGCCAGGAAGATCAAAAACGTATAGGAGTTGAAGAGCATGTCGGGCTTTGTTGATGGGCGGCGGTATCAGTATGCCTATCTTACTCCTTCATCCCTGGCGTGCCAAATTCTCGACCCAGGCTGGGGCGCGCTATTCCTCGCCGGCATAGGGCGCTTCGACGCTGACTGCGCCGTCTTGGACGACGATCACCCCGGCCTCCATGCCTGTAAGATGGG
Source organism: Chloroflexota bacterium (assembly GCA_003577365.1). GTDB lineage: Bacteria > Chloroflexota > Anaerolineae > Caldilineales > Caldilineaceae > QEUY01. The sequence goes on from QEUY01000084.1 coordinate 8,207, forward strand.
TTGTCCCGTGCGGGGTGGTCAGCGTCACCTGCGCCGTTTCCAACCCCAGATAGCCCGCGACATAGAGATCGGCATCGGGCAGCGCCGCCAGCCAGATCGGCCCGTGGTCCGCTTCGAGCGTGGCCCCGCCGATGTGGAGCGGACCGCGCCGTGCCTGGCGGGCGAAGGGCGCAGCCAGCGGCGGCCAGCCTAGCTCGCCCGCTTCGCGCCAGCGGCGCAGCAGCCGCCACTGCATCAGGTCGATCTCAATGCCCAGTTCGTCCTCGCCGCGGCGGTAGCTCACGCGGTAGCGGCGCTCCCCCTGGCCCGCATAGGTATAGCCGGGGTCGAGAGCTTCGGCCCACTCGCCTTGGTCAACGACCTGGGCAAAGGCCGCGCCGTCCGGGTAGGCGCTGCGTGCGGCCAGCTCGACATAGAAGGCGGAAAAGGGACGTCCCTGGAAAAACGGGCCGGGCCAGTTTAGCTCCCAGAAGGTCTTGGCCGGCCCTTGATAGCTGTAGCGTTCCAGCACCAGGTCGCCCTGGCGTTCCACCAGGCGCAGCGGGGTTTGGCTGCCCAGGCGTGTAAACGCCAGCGGGCGCACCGCCACATAGGCATCGCCTACGGCGGCGACCACCGTTGCGTCCGGCGCGACCTCGTATGGCAGCGCCTCGACGCGCGTGCTGCCCACCCAAAGCTCGTCCACAGTGGCGCGGCGCACCCAGATCCAGGCTACCTTGATGCTCTGCGTCTCGCCCAGGCGGGCGGGCGTGTAGATGCCGAGGGCGCGGCTCCCCGCCTGCACCCCCCAGAACTCGCCCTCGTCCAACAGGTTGCGGCTGCGCGTGCGGTCGGTGCGGTGATAGCTGTCGCCCAGCCACTTGTCGTCGACGATGCAGCGTGTATAGAAGACGCCGGGATGCGCCTGGCCGGGCCGCGTCATGTGCGCCATGAGAACATTGGACTGCGGCGACAGCCCCTTGCTGGCGACGCCGAGCGCATAGGCCGGGGTGAGGGTGGTGGTCAGCGCCATCTCCAGCGGGCGCGAGGCCGTCTCGACGACCGTATAGGCGGCGGGCAGCGCGGCCCACAGCGCCGCCAGCCAGCCGGGGAGCATCCCGCCCGCGATCCATTCATCCAAGAGCGTGCGCTCGGGCGGCGTGCCGGTCGTGATCGTCGGCTGATAGGCGCGGCCATAGGGGCCGGCCCAGCGCCCGCTGGCGTGGTGCAGATGCAGCACGGCGCTCAGCCCCAAGCGCGCCAGCATCGCCCGTGCGCGGCTGCGCGTGGTGGGGTCTTGGCTCAGTTCGGCCAGACCGCTCAGGGCGCGTATGCTCACCGGCAGATAGGTGGGGCTGTTGAACTCATGCGGGTGGCCGGAGCGGTTGGTGAATTCGATC
>QEUY01000085.1 GCA_003577365.1 Chloroflexota bacterium
CCCCACGCGTGTGGGGATCATTCTTCGCCTTTAATGAAAGGATTGCGTGTGTACGGTTCACCCCCACGCGTGTGGGGATCATTGGTTGACAGCGGCAAATTCCCGTGCTATACTCGGTTCACCCCCACGCGTGTGGGGATCATGCCCACAATGCCCGACCGCAGGGCGATTAACGCGGTTCACCCCCACGCGTGTGGGGATCATGTTCTCGACGACTTCGCCTGGCGCGAGCTGAGCGGTTCACCCCCACGCGTGTGGGGATCATGAGTACTGTCCTTGCGTTTTGCAGGTACGGTACGGTTCACCCCCACGCGTGTGGGGATCATCCCCGTTCACAGAGAAGCTGCCGCGCATGTTGCGGTTCACCCCCACGCGTGTGGGGATCATCTCGCGTTCCCGACGGAGCGCGTCGGCGTAGGCGGTTCACCCCCACGCGTGTGGGGATCATGCTATTTGTCGCGGCTTTGCGTAGTCTTTCGCTGCACTAGGTACAACCCTTCATAGTCGACGATCTGCCGGTCAGTGTTGCCCGCCATGCGGATCATAAACCGTTGCTCGCGATTTGTCGACCACGCCTGCACCGCACCGCCTTCCTTCAACTGCCCACACACTTTGTCCCACAGCCGGTCGCGCACCATCCCCGAAACATGGCCCACAAAGACGCCCGGATGCGGCTCAATCATCCACCGGCTCAGTTCCCCACGCAGCGAGGTCGGCACCTTCTCCAAGATCATCACCACCATAGCTGATTCCTCCCGGCACTTCACCCTCGGTATCTGACCACAACGCGCCTGGCAAGGCAGGGTCTACATCCAGTTCACTCTCCTCATCATCGCCTTCGCCCGCCTGTAAACGACCGATGGGTCCAAACGGGGCTGGATTCCAGGGCCGCGTCAGGTTGAGCAAGCGCTCGATATCGTCCAGCACCCGGCCCAACAGCCGGTGCGCATAGAAGAGATCGCGACAGGCCTGGCGCACGCGCGCCTCCAGCTTGAAGGGAGATTCCGCCGTGAGTTCAAAGGCCAACGGCACGGTCAACCGTGTCTTGTAGAGGTCGGCCACATCGTAGACAAACGAAAGCTGTTTGCCCGTGTGGATGAAGCCCAGACCAGGTGAATAGCCAGCCGAGACGATGGCCGTATGGCAGAGGCTGTTGAGGCAGGCATTGGCCGCAGATAAGGCGCGGTTAATCGGGTCGCTCGCCTGCCACTGGCTGCGGTCATAGTTACGGCCAAACCAGAGCACACCATACTGCCGGCTGGCTATGGCATAGGCCCGGCGCACGCGCGCCCCCTCCATGCCCCGGATCTGTTCCAGGGTCAGATCCGGGGCCAGCTCTTCGTCGAAACGAAACTGATACATACGGCGAATCACCGCCAGCCGCTTGGCCGGGTCGCTGACCAGCTCGGCCTGGCGGATGAGCCGGTAGCCTTTGCGCGTCTCGCCCACGCCTTGCGCATAGAAGCGTACACCCCCTTCGCCACACCAGTTCACCAGACAGCCGTTGTCGGCCAGGGTCTTGATGGCCTCATGCGTGATCGAAGTGCCCGGCCCCAGCAACAGCACGGCCAGCGAGGCGGCTGGGATCATGGTCCGCCCCGTTTTGTCAAAGAACTCTACTGCCTTATGGGTGCGTTCGATGCGGCCATGCTCCAGATAGATATAGCTCAGCCCATCGCGCAGTTTCGGCAGCTCATGCAGGTCGCGGATACGCATGGTTGACTCCTCCTCTGCCTTCACCCCTCTTATGGACGCGCCGGGGCCAAGGATAGCAGGCCACAGCCAAAGGCTTTGGCGCTGCCAATGCCATTGACCACCGCTTCAGAGAGCTGCGCCGGGTCGATTACCCGCAACAGCCCATCAAACTGGATGCTCAGGAACTCCAATAGGTGTTGGCGGTCCTTCAGCGGCGGGCGAGGGTTCGGAACCGCCGAAATCACCTGAAAGCCATGCGCCTCCGCCTTGCGGTCGAGCCAGGCCAACTGTTCAACGGGGTCATACAACCCCACGCGCTTGCTCTTGTCCATGCCTCTTGGCAGGCTTCTGCTCATGCGTTTGGTGGGGTTGGCCAGGAGCCGGAAATCCAACAACTGCCCGGCTTGAAAACTCAGCAGAACCTCCTTCACTTGAGGATTCCGCCACTCTGGGTCGGCGAGCAGATAGCTCAAGGGCAGTTGCGCCCAATCCGGGGCCAGTTTCGACTGCACCAGCAGCATCGGCATCCCCGTGCGCGGCTGTGTCTCCAAGCGATAGAGCACCCGTTCAACACCTTCGGTCAGACCGTCCGGAAACGCCTGCATGAGGGTGCGGTGCATCTCGTAGGGGCGCGCCAAGTCTGTGCGCACATAGCGGCTGCGCAGATTGAGAATGAGACGTGAAAGATACATCACAGACCTCCCTCTGAGGTAGGTTGATCCAGCCGGGTGGACGAGACCATCGGCGGCTCAAGAAACGTCGTACGCACGCGCCGCGCGGCAAACTCGCGCCGCGCAAAGGAAATCGGCTGGTCGGGCCGCACCTCACGCCCGGCGTCACTCTCCAACACCAAGCGGCGCGGCCCTGCTGTGCCCGAGGCCGTCGATACCAAGGGAGGATAACCGGTCAGAGCCTCCTCCAAGGTCAACCCCAAGCGCAGGCCATCTTCCAGCCAGACTGGCTCACCCGGGACAAACGCCTTGCGTCCCAAATACAAGGGCCAGACAGGCGACGCCAGCGCCTGCTGCAAGCGCATCAACAATTCGCCCGATTCACCTGCCAGGCCCACCAGGAATTTGGCATCGGCCAGATAATAGCGGCGAGACGGCTCTGTGTCTTTGATGCCTCCCGCCGCCTTGAGCAGGTTCTGGGCCGTGTGAAAGTCATAACGCAGCACGCCTTCCTGATCGACCCGCACCCCCATGCGCAGGCCGGCCAGATCACCGATATCGGCGTGGCGTGGGCGGCCTAAGGCCGCGCACAACAGCCCGATCACCCCGCTCTTCGAAGGCTCCAATCCGGTGTCGCGCACGCTGAACCGGCTCTGCACACCCCACGATTGGAGAGGCCCAACCAGGCGCAGCAAGAGCACGTTCATACGCTTGCCCCCTGTGCCGCCTGGGCGCGGTGGATGGCCCCCACCAGCGCCGATGTCCACTCGTCCAACGTCGCCACACGATGTTTTGCCAAGGCGCTGAGCGGCAGCCCCTCGTCAAGCTCCAACACGGCGGTCTGCGCCAGCGAACGTTCGCCATAGACGGTGGTCAACCGCTGCCAGTAGTGATCCAGCGCCTTCACCGACGCTGCCACATACCCTCCATCACGGCCTGGGCGCACCGGCGTCTCAAACGCGTTGGCCAGCGACCAGCCCATCCCCCCCTGCCGGACGGCGCCCAGCAGCAAGCTGGGTGGGTTATGCGCGGCAAAGGAATTCTGCTTCGCCGAGGGCACCGCGGCGACGGATGCCTCCAAAAAGCCGTGTACGGTCATCATCGCCGAGTCCGCATCGCCGCCCAGGTTCTTCAGCAACTGGGGCCAATCCAAGCGGGCATAGCGATAGAAGCAGGCGCTGTTATAGCCTGTGAAGCCCATCATCCCCGCGCCGCTTGTCTCCTCTTTTTGGAGATCGTCGACTGCGGTGTAGAAATCCATCTCCATCGCCACGCGGTGGGTCGAAATGGCATGGGCGACTTGGCAGGCCGCGTCCAAGTTGAGGTCTGGGTGTTCCGCCAACATGCGCCCGAAGAGCGCGATGTCCGGCGCGCTGGTGCGCCCCTTGAACTCTTTGGTCAATCCCTTGGTCATCTCGATCAGCGCCTTGCCGCGCTGTTTCGGATCCGTCAAGACAGGCCACTGCGCCGCCAGTTCCTCGCTCATGCGTGCCAGCTCAGCCGGGCTGAGATAGAGCAAGACGGCTGTGCGCTGACCATCTTTGTCGAGCTTGCTGGCAAAGCTGGTGACAAATTCGCCCAAGATCGTGGCAGCGCCCTCCGCTTCGGCCATGTCGTGGGGCAGCCGCTTCTGCAACTGTTCCACCATCCACTTGGTGCGCATACCCGGCTGCCGTTGGGTGATCTCGGCAAAGCTTGGCTCTTGACGGATGGCGCGCTTGAGTGCTTGCGAGGAGATGCGCGCACGCCGCACGCCGCCGAACTCACAGTCCTTTGGGTTGTTGGTATCGTCGCGGTTGAGGTTGGCAGGCGCAAAGCTCTGGATGAAGTGCAATTCGACAAACATCGGGGATTCTCCTTCAGTGTACAAATGGATGTGTAAATTGAAACAAGGTTGAGATTGAACAGGAGCAAATGATCAGCCGGCCTGTTCCGGCGCTTCTTCCGGCTTGGGCGTGCGCCCCCAAAAGGCCTTGGCCCAGTTGCGCTGCACATAGTCACGCTCCCAAGCCCAGAGATCGCGCAAGAGTTGATGGTAATCCACAGGCACTTCTTTGGCGCGCAGAAAGCTGATCGCCTGGCGCAGATAAAAAGGCAGGTCCTCGCGATGGGCAGATAACAGGGCGGTGAAGCGCCGTTCGATGGCCGTATCGTCCCCCTGGGGATCACGGGCGCGCGCAAAGCTGGCGCCCAAATTGCCCACGCCGCCAGGCTGGGGATGATAGGCAAAGAGCGAGGCGACGAGGAAGTAGCCTTCTTCTTGGGCGGCTGAACTCTGGTCGTCCAGCCACGGCACGATATAGCGGTACATCTCATGGGCGCTCCCCACCGGCTGGCCCAAACCGCGGCGCAAAGCCGCCAATGCGCCGCGCTCCTCGTTGTCACGCAGTTTCTCCAAATACTCGATAAACGGATGCTGCTGTTCTGACATACCGATCTCCTTATGCAAATTGCTGCCAGCGAGTTGAACTCCATACGGTCCGGCTTACAATCCAAACTCATCCTCCAGTCGGTGTACTGGACACAGCCTCGGCGAAGGGTAGGGCCTTGGCGAGGCCGGCAGCCAACTGCTGGCGCGCTTGGACTGCGGCCTTATAGCCGCGCGGCCCATTCTCCACCATCGCCAGCACGCGCTCGAGGCTGTCTTGGGCGGTGCGGCGCAGCAGCGTGAACCATGCGGCCAGTGCCTCTTCGCCCGCGCTGGGCAGTTGCTCCATCAGGCGGAAGTAGGGCACCTCCAATCGTGACCAGTAGGGGCGCTGGATGTCCCATCCGCCCATCAACTGATCCAAATCTTCGCGTTGGGCGCTGCGCCCTTCACCTGTATCTTGATTGGGGGCAACTAGATAGGTTGCCAATGTGCGCGCTGCGCCCCAAAGCTGCTGTGCGACGCCTTCGGCGCGTTCCAAGGCCTGCGCCAGCCGTTCGACAAGCGCGGCGTCTTGGAGATACTCCAGCGGCAAAGGCATTCGTTCGGCGCGAAAGAATTCGATCTTGGCCTGGTCGCTGGCCATGCCCAGGGCCATGATGCGCCGCATTTGATGCCGATCGAGCAGACCGTCGAGCACAAGGTTCGCCAGGCTGTCCAGTGCCTGAGGCGGGCGATAGCCGCTGTTGTGCAAGCGGAAGAGCGCCGAGCTGTCGCGCCAAACCGCGCGGTCTTCGTCAAAACGCAAGGCGACATGTCCCCGCTTCTCATCCACACGGTATGACTTCATCGGCTCAAGCGGCAGCGGATCAAGGCGCAAACCTGGCCCCATCGTCATCAAGCTCACCTCAACCCCCGCTTGCCTCACTTCAGGCATCAGCAGGATGCGGCGGTTGAACCAGGTCAGGTAGTCTAGATAGCCCAAGGGGACCGTGCGGGCCGGCAGAAGCGGATCATCCATCTCCCAGGCAGGCCGATCTTGGCTCCCACTCGGAATAAAGCGGTTTTCGGGATAAAAGCAATTGAGCATCAACGTCTCAAAGAGGGTATTGCCCTCGACCAAAAAGATCACCCCGGCGACACAGGGCGCGCTGGTGAAAGTCGCCCCCGGCAGAAACAGCCCCGCCAGACCATATGCCTGCATGGCGACCAAGGCCCGCGCCGCTGCGGCCGGGGTCAATGCGAGGCTATCGGCGTCGGTGTGATGGTCAAACAGTGTCCCATTATTGCCGGATGCAGCATCGAGCAGCAGCGTCCCCACAGACTTGGGTTTGGCGCGTGCGTCTACGGCCTGCATAAATGGATATTGCGGATGGAACAGATCAAACCGTTCGCGCCAGGCAGCCCAATAACCCTGCAGCGGCTCACTAGGCAGCTTACCCGCGCGCCACAAGTCCTCCCACACCGTCTCGTCTTGCAGCCCATAGACGCGCAACATCACCGCCAAGAGCAGCCGGTGGAGCGCCACCGTCACCGGCGGCGATTCGCCGGCAATCTCGCGCATCAGATGCGCTTCCTGCAGTGCCGCGGCCAGGCTCAACTCACGGCGCTGCCCGGCGCGATCAATACAAGGGATCCAAGGTTCGTCAATCAGATTGAACCTGGGTGGTTGGGTCGTGGGCACGTTCATTGGCGGTCTCCTTCCTCCGTCGAGAGATGATTGTGCGTGGGGTCCTGCAGCCGTTCGATCTCCAGGCCCAGCTTGCATGTCAAATGCAGGCGATAGCCGATCTCAGCCAAGTCGGCGCGGCTGTTCCGAAAGATAACGGGATAGTGGTCGCGCAGGTGGGCATGGTCGCGCCAGGGTGCAGGTACGCCCACGTTTTGCGTAAAGTGCCGCCGCAGGGCGGGATGAGTCACAGAGACCGAGGCGCGCATCAGGGCGGTAAGCCGCAGCGTGTCGGGGCGCGCCTTGAGCGAGATCGGCTCTCCATCCGGGGTGGTCAAGCGCCCTGCGCCATCTTCCACACAGCAGACCAGATGGATCGCCGGCGGACCCAAACGGGTCAGGGCCTGCAGGGCCGTATGCAACTCTGGGCTATCTTCCTCCAGCCCGGCGCTGCGTTGGCGCAACAAGCGCCGAGCGCTGGCGGGGCTGACCAATCGCTGCTGGGCAGCCGCCACATCCTTTTGCCGCTGTTGTTCCATCTGGGCATGGGTGGCAAGCAACTGGGTGCGCAGCGCCGAGGACAACGGCGCAAAGAGAGCCGCCTCATCTGGGAGGGGAGAATCGTTATAGACCGCGTCAATCAAAGACGGGGTCACGGCAGGCAGCACAAGCCTGTCGCGCCCGGCCAGCAGCGCAAATGTACGGTACAAGACATGGGCATCGTAAACGTAGGTGTCGTTTGCCAACGGGGGCGTCCCTGGATAGTCCGCTGCCGCAGCCAGTAAGAGGCGCGGATGGTTCAAGGGTGCGGGCCGTGTGTGGCGCGGATGGCGGTGCAGCCTGCCGGCGCGCTGAATCAGCAAATCGACCGGGGCGAGGTCGGTCACCATGAAATCGAAGTCCAAATCCAGGCTCTGCTCAATCACCTGGGTGGCGACGACAATCGCCTTGGCGGGCCGGTTCCCTGCTTTCCCAAAACGGCCCAAGACCTGGCGCTCAATCGATTCACGCCAGGCAAAGGGAAAACGCGCATGGAACAGGATCAGATCTTCAGCCGGCGCCAGCTCTGCTGCCTCAATCTCTCGATAGAGCGCCTGGGCGCGCGCGACCGTATTGCAGATTACCGCCGCACAGCCGCCGAACTGCAGCGCATCGCGCAAGGCGGCGACGATGGCGTCTGCGCCACGGCTGCACCATTCAAGGGCAACGGTGCGCGGCTCGATTTCGGGCAGGGCGACCACCTCTGTCGCCGTTCCGCTTGACCAGGTAATGGCAGGATAGGGTGCTTCGGCTAAATCGGGAACCGGCTGCCCTGCATACGCCTCCACGAGGGCCTGGCGCGTGCGCCCGGGCAAGGTCGCCGACAACAACACCACGGACGCGCCCAAATGCCCAAGCCACCCTAATAGCCGTTGGAAAAGCTCCGACATATAGGTGTCATAGGCGTGGACTTCGTCGAAGATGATCACCTTGTGGCCGAGGCCGAACAGACGCACAAAGAAGTGGCGTGTCCACAGCACGCTGAGCAGGGCTTGATCGACAGTGCCAACGCCAAAGGGAGCTAACAGAGAACGCTTCTTGGGCAAGAACCAGCTCAGATCGCGCGCATCGTTCGGGGCAGACTCGTCCTCGGTATGAAGCTGCGGCGGGGTCTCCGGCTGCTGCCACTGGGCTTGGCTGTGCACAAGCAGCGGCGCAACGCCCGGCACGCCAAACCGGTTCGCCAGAAAGCTGCACACGCGCTGGTACATCTGGTTGCTGGTCGCCATCGTCGGCATGGCCACGTAGACCCCGCGCTGCCCAAAGCGGACTCCCCAGACATCCGCCATATAGAGCGCAGCCTCGGTCTTACCAAATCCTGTCGGCGCCTCCACGATGACCAAGGACGGCCCACCCACCTGCTTGGCAATCTCGCTGGCTACCCGTTGTAATGCATTGGGCGCAAACGGAAAGAGCGATTCAAACTCCAGCACGCTGCCAGCGGCAGGCCAATCGGACCAGTTGAGTTCCTGCAATACCAACTGGGCTTGGGCAGCAGCTTGCTCGGCGTAGAGCGCGGGGTCAATTGGCAGGAGATCGTAAAACGGGAAATACGCTGACATGGACCCGATCCAGTCTGCCACCGAGACCAGCCCCGAGAAGAGGACAAACAAGCTATTTGAATCGCGATCGCTCAATCCATCGCGCGTAATGCGAGGCGGCTTGAACAGATCGGACAGGATATACACCAACTCACGCCGCATCTCCGCCCACACGCCATCGCCAATCTGATAGCTCTTGAGGGCCAGCGTTTCCTGAGGGGGCGGCCAGTTGCCATGATGGCCGCCCAGGGCTTGGGCCACATTTTGCGCCAGCCGTTGCTCGGTCTGGGTGATCTCCACCAAAAGGTCCGGCAGAGTGGCGGTGGTGATCGTGGCATGGGGGCACGGCTCATTCTCGGCGACGAGCTTGGCAAATGTCACGCCAGCAGCGGCCAATCTGGCTTGGCCGGGCGCATATTTGCGCTGGAAGCCAGGGCTTGCCTTGCCCAGATCGTGCAGCCCCGCCCAAAACGCCAGCAGCCGGCCTGCCTCTGCTTCGCCCAGATCCAGGGTCCGAGCCATTTGGGTTTTGAGCGGCTGTGGCAGTGCCTGCTGCCACAGGGCATGGGTTACTTGGGCGACATCGACGAGATGGCAAATCAGAGGGTGCGTAAACCCATCCTGGCCGGATGTCTTGGCCCAGAGCCACTGGTAGGTCGGCACGGCAGGCGCGGGGCCGATCTGATACTGCGCCATCAGCCGCCGGACGTCTGCCTCTATGACCTGTCGCAGTCTCGGCGGAGCGAGAACCTCAACTTGGCCCCCCCAACCTCTGATCCAGGGGAGCATCTCCTGCCATTCGGCGATCGGCGCTTCCCAGAGACAGCCGCCGTCCTCCTGCGGCGTGATGCGCTCGAGCGGATGCCAGATCGTCTCGCGTAAACGCCGCGCCGCTACCCCCGGCGCAAAACGCAACTGGACGGTCTGCGGCGTCTGCTCGCCGCCCCAAATGCCCCAGGCATGGCGCAGCAGGGCCTCCTCGTCGAAGTCGGCAGGCGGCGCAAACGGCCCCAGCAGCTTGGCCTCGACAATGCGCTCCAGTTTGAGCGTGATCACCTGCGGCGCCAGGTCGCTTTGCCCGATCAGATAGATGCCGTC
>QEUY01000086.1 GCA_003577365.1 Chloroflexota bacterium
TTCAGCCGTTCCAGCCAAGAGCTGCGCGCCGCGGGTCGCAGTGCAGCAGAGCGTACGGCCATTATGCGTGTCCTCTCGTCAACCGTGCGTCAACCGTGCTTATTGCTTTGTCTCGTCAATTGTAGGGGCAGGCCCTCGTGCCTGTCCGCATGCGTGACAATGCATGGTAGGCGGGCACCACGGGGGGCGGCATGACCCACGGGCCGCCACGGGGGGCGGCCCCTACTTGCGAGATCAAGCACTTATGTGACCGGCACTTCGGGCATGCCGATCACTTCCGCTACTGGAGCTGGCGGCGGCGCGCCCATCGCCTGGGCAATGATCGCTTCCTGGGTGGCGTTGGCACGCGCGAATTCCGCCACCAGCCGCCCACGGCGCATGACCAGCACGCGGCCGCTCATCCCCATGATTTCGGGCAGTTCGCTGGAGATCATCAAAATGCCGATGCCTTGCGCCGCCAGTTCACTCATCAGCCGGTGAATTTCAGCCTTGGCCCCCACGTCGATGCCGCGCGTCGGCTCATCCAAGATCAACAGCTTGGGCCGGCGCAGCAGCCACTTGGAAAGCACCACCTTTTGCTGGTTACCACCCGACAAGTTGGCGACCTGCTGCATCAGGCTCGGCGTGCGCACGCGCAGCCGCTCGACCGACTGCGCGGCCTGGCGCTCTTCGTCGCGCAGCCGCACGAAGCCAAAACGGGTCAGGTCGGTGAGCACGGCCAGCGTGACATTCTCCTTGACCGACATCGGCAGCACCAGCCCTTGGCGCTGGCGGTCTTCGGAGACATAGGCGATGCCCAGGCGCATGGCGTCGCGCGGGGTGCGGACATGCACTGGCTTGCCGTCGATACGGATCTCGCCGCGGTCGGGCGGGTGTGCGCCAAAGATCGCCTGGGCCAAGTCGCTGCGCCCGGAACCGACCAGCCCGCTCAGCCCTACGATCTCGCCGCGGCGCACCTCAAACGAGATATCTTCGACCACGCCGCTGCGCGTCAGGCCGCGCACCTCCAGCACCGGCGCGCCGATGGGAACCGTCTCCTTGGGGAAGAGGTTGTCGAGCGTGCGGCCTACCATCATGCTGATCAGCCGGTCGGGCGTCGCCTCTTGCGCGTCCAGCGTGCCCACATATTTGCCGTCGCGCAGCACGGTCACGCGGTCGGCCAGTTCAAAGACCTCGTCCAAGCGGTGGCTGATATAGATGATGCCGACGCCCTGGTCGCGCAGGCGGCGCACGATGCCAAAGAGGATTTCCACATCGTGTGCGGTCAGCGAGGCGGTCGGCTCATCCATGATCAGGATGCGCGCCTGCTGGCTGAGCGCCTTGGCGATCTCGACACGCTGGCGGTTGCCCACGGTCAGACGGCTGACCTTGTGGCGCACGTTGATGTCCACATCCAGCGTGCGGAACAGCGCTTCGGCGCCGGCCACCATACGCCGCCAGTCGACGCTGCCCAACGGCCCGCGCGGGTGGCGGCCCATGAAGATATTTTCGGCCACCGAGAGTTCGGGGTAGAGGCTCATCTCCTGGTAGATCACGGCGACGCCGCGGGCCGCGGCCTCGCGCGGGCTGGCAAGCCGCACCGCTTCGCCGTTAAAGATCAGCCCGCCTGCGTCGGGCTGATAGGCCCCGGCGATGATCTTGATCAGCGTGGACTTGCCCGCGCCATTTTCGCCCAAGAGGGCGTGGACCTCGCCCGGCCGCACGTCAAAGCTCACCCCATCCAGGGCGACCACGCCGGGGAACGTTTTAGTGATGTCGCGCAGTTCGAGCAAAGGTTCGGGCATATTTTCGTTTCTTCTTTGCGCCCTTGGCGGCTTTGCGGCGAATCTCAAATCTCCGCCACCTCCACCAAGGGCAACATGGCCGCGACCTGGGCCGCGGTGCAGACCGCAGTGCCTTCGTTTTGGACGACGGCGCTGGCCGCAGCCACGCCCAAACGCAACGCCTCGGCCCAGGGGTCGCCGCGCCGCCGGCCCAACATAACCCCGGCGGCCACTGCATCGCCGGCCCCGGCAGGGCTGATCAGGGTGACGCGCGGCGCAGGCGCATGATAGGCGGCGTCTGCGGTCACGGCCAGCGCGCCGGCCTTCCCCAAGGTCACGATCAACGCTTCGCACGCCCACTGGCCCAGCCGCTCATGCAGAAAATCCGCCAAGGGGCGCAGGTCGCCGTCCCAGATGGGCAGGGGCAGACCGGCGTCTGCCGCCAGTTCGCCCAGTTCATGGCCGTTGACCTTGAGGATCGCGGGCAGCGCCGCCACTCCGCCGCGCAGCCCAGCGCCCGAACTGTCAAGCAGCGTCACCAGACCCTGATCACGGCCCGCGGCCAGCAGGTCGGCGAAGGCCCGCTCCGGCAGCCCCGGCGGCAGGCTCCCCGCGCAGACCAGCCCCCAGCTTTGCGGCGCATAATGGGCCAGCCGCGCCAACAGCTGATCCAAATGCTCCGGCCCGGCGTGCAGTGTCGAGGCCAGAATCGTGGACTGGCGGCCCTGCGCCTGGTCGGTGATCAAGGCGGCGATGCGCGTCTGTCCCCAGGCCGGGATAAACTCGCAGGGCACGCCCTGTTCGGCCAAGAGCGCGGCCAGCATTTGCCCGCTGTAGCCGGCGTTGAGCGCCAGGGCCAGGGTCGGCACGCCGAGCACATGCAGGATGATCGAGACGTCGATGCCCTTGCCGCTGGGCGAGACCACCTCGCGTTCGGCGCGCACCACATCCTGCATGGCAAAATCACGCACAAAGAGCACACGGTCAATCGTCGGGTTGGCCGTCACCGTCAGGATCATTCCGGGCAGGATCAGCCCAGGCAAGCTCGGCTCAGGCTGACTCATAGCAGACAGGCGCCTGGTCGCGGCAGCATAGCGGGCGGTCTAGCGTCCCTTGAGGGGCATCCCCGCGGCGCGCGCCAGCAGCAGTGTCTGTGCGCTCCACTCCAGGCGCTCCAAGGTATCATAGGCATCGTCCAGATCGCGACCGACCACCGCCACCCCATGCCAAGATAAGATCAGCCCCAAGCCGTTTTTGGTCAGCGCCGCGGCGCGCGGGCGCAGCGCCGCCACCACCGCATCGGCCAGGTCTTGGCTGTGCGAGGGGAGATTGGGCACAACCTCCATGCTGCCAAACTTCTCGGTATATTGGTTGACCGGCGGCACCGGCTCGCCCGCCGAGACAAAGACGGTCAAATATTGCGGGTGGGCATGGATCACGCCGTTGATCTCCGGGAAGTTCTGATAGCAGGCGAAGTGCATGCGGCCTTCGCGGCTGATCATGGCGGGGTCGCCCTCGACGATCTGATAGTCTTTGTCAAAGACCAGCACCATCTCCTCGCGCAGCTTCCAACGCTGTTTACTGCCCAAATAGCGCGGCGATATATAGATATAGTCGCCCACACGACAGCTCAGGTTGCCGCCGGCGGCGTTGGTCAGACGGCGCTCGTACATAAGATGCGCGATCTCCACCATTGCCGGGCGTGGGTCAGAAGTTGCGGCCATAGCGCATCCTTGCCAGTGCGGCCCTGCCTGCACCTCGACGCGTGACGACAAACGCGTGACGACGAGGGTGAAGGCAGCCACCATGAGTTAGGAGACGGGTTTCGAAAGCGAAACAAAAGACAACGAAAACTGTAGCACAGATCGTGTAGGTTTGCAATCGGGAAAGACCGGCGCCGGCTGTACAGGCAATCCGTCATTACTCGGCGCAGCCCCTCGTCTACCGTCGCGCCCCCTCTGGTAAGCCGCGGGCGCGGTGACGCGACGCAAGCAAACGTGCGCCTGCGGGCTTCGATTCGGGTTCCATTTGGGCGCAAATGGGAAGCCTGGTGGGGCGTATTGGCAAACGATCTGGGCGGGTGTTATACTCGCAACCATATGGCGACTTCACCTTTTATCTTGGCGCATGATCTGGGCACAACCGGAAACAAGGCCAGCTTGTTCGACGCGCAGGGCAGCCTGGTCGGGAGCGCCTTTGCCGGGTATCCGACGGCCTATCCACAGCCCAACTGGGCCGAACAAGAGCCGGATGATTGGTGGCGTGCCGTCTGCCAGGCCACCCGGCAGTTGCTGGCGCAGTCGGGGGTCGTGCCGGGCGAGATCGCGGCGGTCTCCTTCAGCGGGCAAATGATGGGCTGTGTGGCGTTGGGCCGCGATGGCAACCCGCTGCGTTCCTGTATCATTTGGGCCGACCAGCGCGCCCAGCCCCAGGCCGGCTATCTGGCGCAGGTCTGCGGCGCAGCCGAGGTCTACCGGCGCACCGGCCACCGTGTCAGCCCGGCCTACAGCGCGCCCAAGATACTCTGGCTACGCGACCGTCAACCCGACCTGTTTGCCGCCGCTGCCTGTTTTCTCCAGCCCAAGGATTACGCCGTCTACCGGCTGACCGGCACGCTCGCCACCGATTATTCAGATGCATCGGGCACGCTGCTCTTTGACCTGGAGGGGCATCGCTGGCACCGGCCCTTTTTGGATGCGCTGGGCCTGGACGAAGAGCGATTGCCCCGGCTCTATGCCTCGGACGCGGTGGTGGGCCGCGTGACCACGGGCGCGGCCGCGGCGACGGGGCTGGCTGCAGGCACGCCGGTGGTCATCGGCGGCGGCGACGGCGCGTGCGCCAGCGCCGGGGCGGGCGTGATCGAGCCGGGCGCCGCCTACTGCTCAGTCGGCAGTTCGGCCTGGGTCAGCGTCAGCAGCCTGGCGCCTGTGCTCGACCCGCAGGAGCGCAGCTTTACCTTTCATCATCTACACCCGCAGCGCTACAGCCCCATGGGCACCATGCAGGCCGCAGGCGGCGCGCGCGATTGGGCCTGGCGCCTGCTGCAAACGCCGGGGCAGGAGCTGGATGCCGCCGCCGCCGAGGTTGCGCCAGGTGCAGGCGGGGTGCTCTTTTTACCCTATCTACTGGGCGAGCGCAGCCCTCATTGGGACCCGCTGGCGCGGGCGGCCTGGCTGGGCATGGCAATGCCCACGGATCGCCCCACGCTGGCGCGGGCGGTGCTCGAAGGGGTGGCGCTCAACCTGCGGCTGATCCTCGACGGGCTGCGCGCCCAAGTAGCGGGCATCCGCGCCATCCGACTGATCGGCGGCGGCAGCCAGAGCCAACTCTGGCGGCAGATCCTGGCAGGCTGTTTTGGGCTGCCCGTGCATACACTGGCGCTGCAGAGCGAGGCCACCGTCTGGGGGGCGGCGGTGGCGGGCGGCGTGGCGGTGGGGCTGTATGACTGGCAGATGGCCGCGGCACAGGCGCGCATCGTCGAGACGACGCATCCCGACCCGGCGCATGCCGCCGTCTATGATGAGCTAGTGACCGTATTTGCCGATGCCTATACTGCGCTGGCGCCCCTCTATGCGCGGCTGGCCCAGATTCGAGGGCAGACCTGATGCGCGCCTATAAAAATTACCTGATGGATATGGACGGGGTGCTGGTGCGCGGGCGCACAGCCATCCCCGGCGCAGCGGAGTTCATCGCCCGGCTCAACCAGGCGGGGCTAGAATACCTGGTGCTGACCAACAATCCCAAATACACCCCGCGCGACCTGGCGCACCGGCTGCAGACGGCGGGCTTGAATGTGCCCGAACAGCGCATTTTCACATCCGCCATTGCCACGGCGCGCTTTCTCCAGGCGCAGATGCCGCATGGCAAGGCTTTTGTGATCGGCGAGAGCGGGCTGACCAGTGCCATTCACCGCATCGGCTATGTGATCACCGACCATGACCCCGATTATGTGGTGTTGGGCGAGACAAACGGCTACAGCGTGACCAATATCACCCATGCGATCCGGCTGATCATGGCGGGGGCGCGTTTTGTCGCCACCAACCCGGATCCCTCCGGCCCCAGCGAAGAAGGCATTGTGCCGGCCTGCGGCGCGATGGCCGCGCTGATCGAGAAAGCCAGCGGGGTCGCACCCTTCTTTGTGGGCAAACCCAACCCGCTGATGATGCGCTCGGCGCTCAATTTCTTGGGGGTTCACTCCGAAGATACCGTGATGATCGGCGACCGCATGGATACGGACATCATTGCGGGGGTCAACAGCGGCATGGAGACGATCTTGGTGCTGACCGGCGTGACGCGTGCCGGCGAGGTGGATCGATTCCCCTACCGGCCTAACGCCATTGTGGAATCAATCGCCGCGGTCGCGCTGCCGGAGGCGGGTAGTGCCGGGTCGTCGAGCGCCCCGGCTGCCGGACCGCATCGCCAGGATAACGCCTAGAGATAGCAGATTGCCAATAGCTCGGGACGGGGGAATCATGGCAACAGCAGTAGTGATGCCCAAACAGGGGCAGACTGTGGAAAGCTGTATCATCGTCGAATGGAAAAAAGCGCCGGGCGACACGGTCGCCGAAGGCGATATTCTGTGTGAAGTCGAGACCGACAAGGCGGTGGTCGAAGTTCCCAGCCCGGTAGCGGGCACGCTGTTGGCGCGCTTTTTCGAGGTGGGCGACGATGTGCCGGTCTTGACCACAATCGCCGCGGTCGGCCAGCCGGGGGAATCGGTCGAAGGTCTTGCGCCGGAAGGGGCGACATCCGCCGCGCCGCCCCCCGCCGCCGCGCCTGCGCCCACCGGCCCAGCGGCGGCTGCACCCGTGCCCGCCAAGGGTGCGACCCCAGGCGGCGCGGCAGGGATCAGCCCGCGCGCCCGCCACCTGGCCGCGCAGCGGCAGGTCGACGTGAGCGCACTGCAGGGCAGCGGCCCGCAGGGGCGCATCATCGAACGCGACATTCAGGCGGCCATCGCCGCGCAGCCCAAGCTCAGCCCCGTGGCGCGTGCCATGGTCGAGCGCGGCGGGTTTACCGCCCCACCCCAGGGCAGCGGCCCTGGCGGGCGCGTCATGGCGCGCGACCTCAGCGCCGAACCGGCGGTACACCCCGAAGCGCCGAAGCCGCGCACCGCCGAAGTGGGTGAAATGACAGCCATCCCTGTGAAGGGGGTCCGCAGGGTGATTGCAGACCGTATGCTGGCCTCCTTGCAGACAAC
The DNA here is from genome assembly GCA_003577365.1 of Chloroflexota bacterium. Taxonomy (GTDB): domain Bacteria; phylum Chloroflexota; class Anaerolineae; order Caldilineales; family Caldilineaceae; genus QEUY01. Next base: position 6,964 of record QEUY01000086.1, read on the forward strand.
GGCCCAATTGACGCTCAACAGTAGCGCCGACGCGCGGGCCTTGATGACGCTGCGCAAACGTTTCAAGGCTAGTAATCCGGCGCTTGGGCTGCAAGGCGTGACCATCAATGACTTGGTGCTGTATGCGGTCACGCGCGTGCTGCCGCAGCACCCGACGCTCAATGCGCTCTTCCAGGATGACACGATCTACCAGTACAGCGAAGTCAACCTGGGTTTTGCCGTGGATACCCCGCGTGGGTTGGTCGTCCCCGTGGTGCATGAGGCGAACCGTCTATCGCTGCGCACGCTGGCTGAAGAGAGCAAACGGCTGGCAGCGACGGCGCAGGCCGGCAGATCCACGCCGGACGAGTTGGCAGGCGGCACATTCACAGTGACCAACTTGGGTCACCTCGGTGTTGAGCACTTTACGCCCATCTTGAACCCACCGCAGGTGGCGATCTTAGGGGTGAGCACTATCAATCTCAAGCCGCTGGAGGTCGATGGAGAGTTGGAGTTCATTCCGCATATCGGGCTGTCGTTGACGATCAATCATCAGGTGGTAGACGGCGCGCCGGGGGCGCGTTTCTTACAGGCGCTGGGCCGCGGGCTGGCCGAGTTGGATCTGCTGTTGGCGATCTAGGTAAGCGCCATGATTCTTTTGTCCAATCGTTCCGAAGGATCGGTTTGACGGGTAGGAGTAAGCGAGGGGATTCATGCCAAAAGCAATACCGATTGACCCGCGCGAGGTGCGCCGGCGCGGGGTTTTAACTGGGCCGGAAATTCCAATCAACGCCTATGTGTCGGACCCGGCGGCGGAGGCGGCCAAATACGGCAGCGAAAACTTGGTGCGCATCTATCGCGACATGGTGCAGATCCGCGAGTTCGAGACGATGTTGGACCGCATCAAGAAGGAAGGCGTCTATCACGGCATCGAATACAACCACAAGGGGCCGGCCCACCTGTCGATCGGGCAGGAATCAGCCGCCGTGGGGCAAGCCTATCACCTGGGGCCGGAGGACTTTATCTTCGGCTCACATCGCAGCCACGGCGAGATCATCGCCAAGAGCCTCTCCGCCATCGCCAAGATGGATGAAAACGAACTGGCAGAGGTGATGGAGTCCTATATGGACGGCGCACCGCTGCGCGTGGTCGAACGCATTGCCAACGGCGCAGACATCAAAGAGCTGGCGCTGCAGTATGTGCTCTATGGCACGCTGGCCGAGATCTTTGGCCGCGCCACCGGCTTCAACCTGGGCATGGGCGGGTCGATGCATGCCTTTTTCCCGCCGTTCGGCGTGATGCCCAACAACGCCATCGTCGGCGGCTCGGCGGATATTGCCACGGGGTCGGCGCTGTTCAAGCGCATCAACCGCAAACCGGGGATCGTGATCGCCAATATTGGCGATGCGTCGATGGGCTGCGGGCCGGTGTGGGAAGCGATGATGATCGCGGCCATGGACCAATATCGCACGCTGTGGGACGAGGAGATCGGCGGCGCGCCGCCGATGCTCTTTCATTTCATGAACAATTTTTACGGCATGGGCGGGCAGCCCAAAGGCGAGACGATGGGCTTTGATATTCTGGCGCGGGTCGGGCTGGGCGTCAACCCCGAAGCTATGCACGCCGAACGGGTGGACGGCTATAACCCGTTGGCGGTGGCCGACGCCATCCAACGCAAGCGTCAGGTGCTGCTGGAAGGCCGCGGCCCGGTATTGCTGGACACCGTGACCTATCGCTTCTCCGGCCACTCCCCCTCGGACGCCTCGGCCTACCGCACCAAGGAGGAGATCGATCTCTGGATGGGCCAGGATGCGCTCTTGGGCTATGCCGACTATCTCAAGCAGAACGGCCATGCCGACGAGGACACCTTGTCGGCCATGCAGGAGGAGACGGTCGAACGCATGGTCAAGCTGCTGGAGGCGGCCAGTTCGCTGGAGATTTCGCCGCGCATCAGCACCACGTCGGATGTGATCGGCGGGCTGATGTTCTCGAACCGGCAGCGGGCGCGCATGGCGGAAGGCGCGCCGGAGGTGCTGCTGCCCAAGGAGCAGACGCGCCTGCAGGCGACGCAGGCCAAGCACCGCTTTGGGCTGGAGAACGGCAAGCCGCTGCCCAAGCTGCGCTGCGTCAGCTATGCCGAGGCGCTGTTCGAGGCGGTGATCCACCGCTTCTATGAAGACCCGACCATGGTCGCCTTTGGCGAGGAGAACCGTGACTGGGGGGGGGCGTTTGGGGTCTACCGGGGGTTAACCGAGGCCCTGCCCTACCACCGGCTCTTCAACACGCCGATCTCGGAGGGCGCAATCGTGGGTGCGGGCGTGGGCTACGCGCTCAGCGGCGGGCGCGCCCTGGTCGAGCTGATGTACTGCGACTTCATGGGGCGCGCCGGCGACGAGATCTTCAACCAGATGGCGAAATGGCAGGCAATGTCAGGCGGCATCTTGGAGATGCCACTGGTGCTGCGCGTGTCGGTCGGCGCCAAATATGGCGCGCAGCACTCGCAGGACTGGACCTCGATGGTCGCACACATCCCCGGTCTGCAGGTGATGTTCCCGGCCACCCCCTACGACGCCAAGGGCATGCTCAACCTGGCGCTGCACGGCACCGACCCGGTGGTCTTTTTCGAGAGCCAGCGGCT
>QEUY01000087.1 GCA_003577365.1 Chloroflexota bacterium
ACACCAACCTTTACGCCAACGCCGACTTCTACCCCCACAGCACTGCCTGCTTCACCGGAGGAATGGGCCGAGCGCTTTCGCTTGCTGAGCACCGATGGTCTGAACGCCGTGGCAGAGACGGATTTTTCTTCTGACCGTGCGCGGGCGCTGGTTCAGCGGCTGGCGCAAGAGCAACTGCTCTACTTCGTGCCGGCCAGCTACTTTGAGCTTTCCGCCGCACCCTGGGCTGCGGTCGTCATTCCACGCACGCCGGATGGTGAGGCGTTGCCGGTTCTCTTTTGGCGCGAGACCAACGCCAGCAACCGTATCCACAGCCAGTTCTTGTTGACCCATCCGGCCGGGACCAGGGACCGGCTTGATTACACGATCCTGCTCAACGGCGTCGAACGCGGGTTGCTCCGCTTTGACGAGCAGGGGCGCGGCTATCTGCTGCTCAGCGAGCGGCCGGGTGATAGGCCGCTCTTGGGGCTTTATCTCTTCCGCCAGGCCGAACCCGCGGGCAGATACGAACTGGCCTGGCGCAGTGATCGCGACCCGCTCTGGGCCGTGCAGGCCGCTGGAAGCGAGGTTAGCCTGGCCGAGCGCGAGGGTGCAATCCTGCCTGACCTGGACATCACAGCGCCCTTGCCGCCCACAGGTGAGTTGCGGCGTGAGGTTGGGACGCGCGGTCTCTTTGTCGAACAGCCCCCCTTTGCCCGCCAGTGGGCTTTGACTCGTTGGACACCGCTCTACGCCGGTGAGGTAGCTCAGACGCCCGGCTTGCCGATTGTCGGGTATCGGCTGGAGCGTGCCGCACTCCGTTCGACCCCGCTGACCGCGTTGGAACAACTGCTGGCGCTGGTGCAAAGCGGCAACGCCAATGACGTGACGGTGTATGCCTCGCGCTTCGACCTCTATGAACAGGCCGCACAACTAGGGCTTGGGGAACCGGCGCGCTGGATGGCGGTCTATCTCGATGAAGAGAACCAGCCGGTCTATGGCAACACGATCACACCCCGGCTCCGTTTTTTTGACAATGCCGAGCGACAGCGCACCTACGACGCCTTCTTCGAACAGGATGAGACCGGCTTCTATCGCCTTGCTTCACTGACCCCCGCTGCTGCCTTTACCACCGATCTGGTAACGCCGGCTTCGCCGTTGCCGACCCGCACACCCACTCCGGTCGGTTTTGAGGCCGCAGCCGCCCCGGTTGCGACAAGTGCGCTGGACGCATCGGTGGATATCACCGATATTCTGGCCGCAGGCGCCACAACCGGTGAGGACGAAGGCTTGCTTCTGGTGCCGACCAATACCCCTACCGATACACCCACCGACACGCCAACACCCACCGAGACCCCCACCGAGACGGCCACACCTACCCCGTCGGACACACCCACGGTGACGCCGACGCCGACAGCAACGGACACCCCCACGCCTACCGAGACGGCCACACCCACCAATACGCCGCTGCCTATCCCGCCCATCCCGCCCGAGGCGTTGCCGCCGCTGGCTGGCACAACCTTTGTCAGCGAACCGGCGCGGTTGCGTGGTGGCCCCAGCACCGAGGCCATTGTCATTTCGTCGGTAGATAACGGGGTGCGTGTCGAAGTCTTTGGCATCACTCAGAACGGCCAGTGGTTGCTCGTGCGTGTCAGCCAGACGGTGGAAGGGGCGACCAATATTTTGGGATGGATTTTCCGCGACCTCATCTTCCTGGATGGCGATACGGCCATCTTGCCCGTCTTTCTGGATGATGGTCTGGCGGTGACTCCTTTCCCGCCGACACCGACGTTCACCCCCGGAGAGCCAACAGCGACCGAGACGCCAACCCCGCTCAACACACCCGTGCTCGACCAGCCTGCCGCCGACCCGGCCTCCGCCTCCGCCAACGTCCCGGCGCTGGAAGCCAACGAGCAGGGCGTCACAGTTGCCGGCGAGCAGATTCCGGCGCCGGCACTGGGCGACATCCCCATCACTCTGGCGGATGGTCGCCCGGCCAGATTGCGCGTGGCGAACGCCCGTATCCAGGCGTGGGGTGGTCTCTTTGGAGCGCCAGATCGAGGCTGGCTGCCCGCACCGGCAGAACTGCTCTGGCCTGGCGCCCAGCTCTATCTCCAGGCAACGCCAGCGCCGGGAGAGGACGACCTCCTCCTTGCCACCTCGGTGCGGATCGTAGGGACGCCGCCAGTGGCGCGGGCCAGCGTGCTCAATTTTCCTGCTTTGGCCGATGCGATCCGCCGGGGTGTGGCCCTGGCGCTTTTGGGTAGCCGAGAGGAGCAGGGCGTCTATCTGCTCGACAATAGCGGCACGGTTCAACAGCTTTGGGGTCTGGAAAATAACGCCACCTGGCTGGGTGGTGAGGGGGCGGATAGTTTGTTGCTCTTCGAGCCGGATGCAGCCACCGCGCTCAACTCGTTTAGCTGGGTACGCAGCGACGGCACCGGCGTGCAGATCTATGCGCAGCCCTTTTACCGGATCCGCGGGGTCGCGGGCGATACCTACAGTGGTCTCTGGTGGATCGAGACGCCCCAGGTTGCGCTCGACCAGTGGCAGCTCTGGCACTTTGACGCACTGGCCGGGCGGATCGCGCTTCGGCTACAGGCCGGGGGAGAGCTGTTCAACACCGGTGCTCAAGCGGCGTCGCAGCAGTTGACCCCGCATCTGCTTCGGGCTGAACCTGACCAGCCCGCACCGGTCAATGAAGTGAACTTGCTGGTGGATACGCTCGACAGCACAAGCCAGGCGCTGTATAAAGGGGTTTTCCGCCTGGGGGTGCGTATCAACGGCGATGGTCGCGGGGAGATAATTGGAGCCCCTCAACCGCTGTTGCAGGCCGATTCCTACCGTGGGCCACTGACACCCAGCCCGGATGAGGCACGGCTGGCTTATCTATTCTATGATCCGGAGCACCCCAGCCTCACGTCGGCAGGGCTGCGACCGCCCAACAGTGTTCAACTGCTGATCTTGGAGGGGCGCGGCGCGAATACCAGCCGCACGGTCTATGCCACGCCTGATCGCTTCGAGTTTTTTGCGCCGAGCCTGGCCTGGCAGGGCAACGAACGGCTTTTTTTGGTGCGTAGCCGCTTTGCGCCCGGCCGCGAATTTGCTCTGGATCGGTTTGGTCTGGTCACCGTGCAGTTGCCGCCACCCGACAGCCCCGGCGCCGCCGCAACCGTGCTTGCTAAGTATGCGCTACCTGATCAAAAGACGTTGCAAGATGTGGCTCCCTGCCGCGATGGCGAGCGTTCGCTTGCGATCATGGCCGACGCCAACGGCAATCTGGAAATCGACCGCTGGAATCTGGTAGATCCGCCCCAGCCACTCTTTGGTCTGCCACCACACTTGACACGCGTCTTTCTCTGCTGGCGAGGCCAGTGAGAGGCGCTAACGGCCAATTTCCACATACGCCAGCAAGATCTGGTCATCCACCGGCTCACCCTGACCATCTACCACCGCCAGCCGTTGGCCATTGGTTTCGTCGTACAGCCCCACGCGCACTTGATAATGCCCGGCAGGCAGTTCCGGTGGCAGCGCCAGTTCATGCCGGTCGAGGATTACTTGACCAGGGGGCCAGCGGTTGGTGTTGCTGGCATATTGGACTGGCCGGCTGTCCGCCTGTGTCCAAAGCCTGCCTGTGTCGTCGATGAGATGCACAAATACCTTGTATGACGCCTCCATCTCCATGCGGGCCAGCCAGACGAGGTCGAGCCGTACCTGTTCCGAGCCCACAGCGAGAGCGTACCCCTGGAGCGCCACCTGGCCGGCGAATTCGACCGCTGTGTCTTGCATTGGGGGTGCTGCTGACGCCCGTGAAGCAACCAACGCTGGCCCGCCGAGCAGCAACAATAGCCCGGCTAAGACGCAGGCGGCAAGCTTTGGCCGCCTGCGCAGCGCCAGGGCGAACCAGATCAGGAACACGAGGGCCGAGAGCCCGCGCGTGATCTGGCGCAACGCTGTCGGAGCGTGTTCAATCTGCACCGTGTGTTCGCCCGCCGGAACTGGTACACTCACCACGCCTAACGGTTCGAGCGGTTGCGGCACAGTGGGCTGGTTATCGATCATCGCGCGCCAGCCGGGGGTCCAGAAGGCGTGGAGTGACAACGTCCACGGATTAGGAGAGGAGACATTCGCAACCAGACGATTGGGTGTAAGTTGGCTAGCTTGCAACTGGGCGTGTACCGGCGGCAGGTCAGTGATGACCGGCGGCCCCGCCAGGATCATATCGCGCATGGCCACGCAAGCGCTCAGCCCGGACGTGCGCGGCACATATTCGTACGCCCAGACCCAACATTCATTGCGCAGATTGTCGGCCTGGTCGTACTCGAAGGCGCGCAACCCGGCCAGGTTGATGTGCGCCTCATCAACCTGTGCGACTCCTAGCGAGCGCAACATGGCCGGCTCCAGGGGTAGGTTGCGCAGTCCGGCCACGCCAAACCAGAGCAGCAGAAGGATTCCCAGGCCCGCACAGGGAATGCGCATGTTGGAGAGGTGCGGCATCATATTGGCGGCGCCACCGACAAAGAGCGCCAGCCCCAGCCACGCTGGCCCCAGCCAGCGGAATGGAAACTGGAGCAAGGTAACAGCCGGGATCTGTCGCCATCCCCCGGCAGCCAGAGTACTGGCAAGAAAAAGAGCCAGGATAGCGGCCAGCGCCCAGAACACCTGCTGCCCACGCTGGTGAGCCGGCAGCCGCGGCCAGCGCACCAATAGCGCGCCCGCGGCCAGCAGCAGAAGTATCCACGCAGGTAGCCCCAGTTCCGGCATATTGTGTGGATTCGCATAGTCAAGAAATGGTGCCGGCGCAAGAAGGGCTGCGGGCGCAACCAGTTCCGCCAGGTATGCGGCCAGCGCCGCCGCCAGGTCGATTGCTTTCAGGCCAGACTGCTCCACCGCCGCCGGCAGCCAGTAAAAGCTCGTGAGCGCGGCTCCGCCCAGGGCAGCGGCAACCAGTAATCCAAAGCCCTTCGCCCGCACAGACGGCGCGCCGGCCAGCATCCACAGCGCATAGAGCAGGGCAAAGGGGAAATAGAGCAGCGTGGACAGAAAGTGCGTTACGATCAACAGCGCAACGGTCACCGTTGCAGCTAGATAGGAGCCCCAGCCAGGTTGGTTGACAAGCTGGTAGATCACTAGAAAGAGGAGCGGCCCAATTGCCAAACCCAAATGTTCGGCCAACGCGCCTCGGAAATGCAGATTCGCCAGCACGTAGGGGCTGAGCACGTAAACAAAGGCAGTCGCCAACCCGCCGCGCCAGCCAAAGAGCGCCCGGCCCAAGGCAAAGCTCGTCCACCCGGCAAGGATGGTGATGAGGGTAAAACCGAGCTTGAAGGTCACTATGTAGCCGGCCCCGGCCAGGCGGATCGTCTCCCATAGCAGGTAGGGGAGCGGCGGATAATACGCGGGAACCGCATACCCGTACGCCAGCCCATGGTCGGGAAAGCGCAACGGAAACCAGTCGCCGCTACGGATCTGGCGGTCAAAGGCAAAAAAGTTGAAGATATGCGTCAGGCTGTCATCGCTGTTGGGCAGGCCGGGCGTGAGCCAGAGGGGCGCGGCGGCGACCAGACCTAGAACGGTGGTGCTCGCTAGAACCAGGAACAAGCGAAAAATCCGAGCCTCTGAGCTATCCTCGCTCATAGACCAACGTTCCGGCTACATAAGTGGCATCCACGGCTAACTCCAGCATCCGCTCTGGCGGGGTCGCCAGCGGGTCACCGCTGAGTACGGCCAGGTCGGCCCACTTGCCCGGCGCAAGGCTGCCGCGGTTTGCCTCGTCGCCGCTCAAGATCGCGCCGGCCTGGGTGTAGGCGTAGAGCGCCTCGTACGGAGTGACTGCCTGCCCTGGCCCAAGTGGGTTGCCGGCATGGTCAAGGCGATCTATGGCGGATTTGAGGCCGATGAGTGGATTGTCGTCAGGCACGACCGGCGCATCAGTGCTAAGAGCGACAGTGAGACCGGCATCGAGCATGGCGCGCACGCCGTACGCCCGTTCGTAACAGACCTCTGGCATGTAGCGGCGGAACGTCGCACCCATGGCCGGCAGGAAGACTGTCTGCGTGGCGGCCATGACGCCGAGCCGGGCACATCGTTGCAGATGCTCAGGCGTAGGCAGCGCCAGGTGCTCGATGCGATGGCGCAGGTCGGGCCGTGGGTCGCGTTCGTGGAGCAGTTCGTAGATGCGGATCACCTGTTCCAGCGCCACATCGCCGTTGGCGTGGGTGCCGATGCGATAGCCCGCGCTGTGCGCCGCCCACATCTGGTCGGCCAGCTCTTCGCTTTCCCAGATGAGGACGCCTTTTGTGCCCGTCTCGCGATAGGGAATGGAGATGGCCGCGGTGGCGCTGGTCATGCCGCCGTCGGCGAAGAACTTGACGCTGTCGATGCGTAATGTATCACCCACGAACTTCTCCGGCAGCGGGTTGATCGTGGCGCCGTCGCGGATATTGGGCAGCAGATTCATACGCACGGCCAGTTCGCCTGCCGCTGCCAGTTGGCGATAGACGGCCACCTGGGCAGGCGTCGGCGCCGGGTCGGTGGCGCTGGTGATGCCCAGGCTCAGTTGGTGGCGGTGGGCGGCGCGGATGGCGTTCGCCGTCTCCTCCGCCGTGGGTTCGGGGATCAGCCGGCTGACCAGGGTCATGGCCGTCTCTTGCAGGACACCGGTCGGCTCGCCCTGCTCGTCGCGCAGGATGACGCCGCCGGGCGGGTCGGGTGTTTCGCACGTGATGCCGGCCAACTGAAGCGCCAGGCTGTTGGCGGCGGAGACATGGCCGCAGGTGCGCGTCACGACGATAGGATGCTGCGTGCTCGCCTGGTCCAGATCGGAACGGGTGAGATGGCGGCCTTCCGGCAGCAGCGCCTCGTTGTAGCCGATGCCCTGCACCCACGATCCGCCCTCCTGTGCCTGCGCCCGTTCGGCCAGCCTGGCGACGATGGCTGGAATGTCCGGCGCGACGTGGATGCGGCAATCCACCAGCCGGGTCAACAACATGCCCAGCCACGCCACATGGACGTGGGCGTCGTTGAAGCCGGGAATGAGCGTGCGCCCGGCCAGGTCGATGCGGGTGAGATTGGGGCGATCCAGGTCGCGCCGGTCGCCCAGCGCGGCGATCCGCCCGTCGTCGCCGACGAGCAGGGCATCCGTTTTGGGCGTGGTAGGGTTCATGGTGTGGATGATGCCGTTGTAGAAGAGTTTCATAGTGTAATTTCGTCTAGCCGGGACATGATGAAAATCGTGGGTCACGTTACCAGCGTGACGACCGTCCACACGCGGAGCGCCGTCGCCCTGGTCGGGCGACCTACGGCGCGTGATGTTCGCTACGCCGCGGTCCCCCGTTGCGCACGCCATTCCGCCAGTTGCCGGCGCACCCAGAGAAGGTCTGGCGTCTTGAGCGCGGGTGGTGGCGGTGTATCGGTGTATTCAACGCTGTCGGCGTAGCGGGCGCGGTCATAGGTCTCATTGAGGATGCGCTGCAGCTCCAGCGGAACATCGGCGTAGGGTGGGCGCAGCGGCACAGCGACCGTAGGCAGCGGGTCGCGCAGGCCTGCATACCAGACCTGCAACTTGTCGCGGCTGCGCCGCTGCAACGTGATCAGATAATCGCTGTGACCGAGCAGGTCTTCGTCACGCTCGCCGCCGCGCAGCAGGTCGATCTCCAAATAGCTGGCCCCGGCGTTGACCAGTGCTCTACGTTTGTTGAGCAACATCTCGCGCCCGCGCGAGTTCTTCACTTTGTTGGCGGGCGAAAGCAGTTCGATGACGGTGACCACTTCCTGTGAACGACGGTCATAGACGGTCAGGTAGCGGTCGTGGATCTCAGGCTCTAGGATGCGCTCGACCTCGATGAAAGGCGCGATCAGCACCCCAGCCACAGCGCTGGGTTGCGCCGGCTGCGGGCGCCCCTCCACCACGACGACATCGGGGATCAGCGCCGCATAGCCTGGGTCGTCGGTGGGGTGGGTGATGTAGACCCGCTCCTCGATGCGCACGAAAAAATCGGGCGACATTTCTCCTGCCAGCTCATCACCGATAGCGGCAATCAGTCGGTGATGAAGATCGGGCCAATACATGGGGTCTTCGAGAAAAGGATCCATGCCGGGAAAGGGTGATGGCATTGCAACCTCCTTTGGTCTGCTCCAGGTCGCCCTCATTATAGCATACCCTTTTCGGTCAGTAGAAGAGACGCGTGAGCGACGGGTGCATGCACGAGTTGTCAGCGAGCCGCGCCCGGCGGGGCCCCGCCGGGCGCGGCTCAGAAAGAGCCCCCTATGAATGGGCCCTGGACGCCTGATCTACAAGCCCCATTTATGAGGCGCCAGTGGCTCGCCCGGCGATTCATCGCCGGGCGGCTGAATGGCCACTACCCCGTCGGCGCCGGCCACGCGCTACTTGAGTGCGCCCAGGCGCGCGCTGATCTCGCGCAGGGCAGCGTCGAATTCCGCCTGGTGGAGGCCGGCGCCGGCGCGCAGTTGCGCCAGCGTCGAGAGGATGTTCTGCAACAGTGCGTTTGCGTTGCCGCCGCTTACCCGGATCACCGTGGCCCCTTCGCCAATGATCGTGTTGCGGTTGCCGACGATGCTGTATTTGGCCCCGGCCCCTGCGGCAGGCTGCGGCGGGGCGACGGGGAGCAACTCGATCAGGTCGCGCGCCAGCGTGGCCAGCCCCAAGGGATAGCGTTCCAGCTCGCTCAGGTTGTGATAGTGGAGCCGCGCCAGCTCGTCCGGGATGTCGCACGGCGCAATGAGCAGCGGGATCACGCGCTTGCCAAGCAGGGCCGCCGTCTGCCATTCCCATGTACACATGGTGGATGTGACGTAGCCGGGTGTTAGCAAGGCCAGCAGCGCATCGACCCCTTGCAGCGCGGTGTACAGTTGCTGCCGCCAGGCCTGGCCGCCGCGCATCTGCCCGGCATCCTGCCACACGGTGAAGCCCATCTGCGTCAGCTCCTGGCGCAGCGACTCTCCGGCGGTAGCGCCATCGGCGTGAGCGTACGAAAGAAAGATGTTGAGCATTAGCTACACTCGCTTTACCCCAAACAATGCAAGCACCGCTGCCCACTCCACGGCGGGATGAAGCCGCGCCAGCCGCATCAACGTCGTGCGCATTTCTGTACGCTGCTGCTCATTGGCCTGGGCAATTGCCCTCTGCATTGCCGCAACCGCTGGTTCTTCCTCTCCGTTCAGGGCGTGGGCGATGGCGGCATAAAAGTGGCCCTCGGCTATCGCCTGGCCGTCGCCGGCGAGCAGCGCGCTGGCCTGTTCGTGCAGCGCAACGGCGTCGCCCAATGCGGCGTAGAGTTCGCACCAGAGGACGGGCAACCGCACCGCGTCCGGTTCCAGTTGGCCGGCCCGTTCGAGATCGTTGCGCGCCGCCTCGTATTCGCCCGCCTCGATCTGTTCGCCGGCGCGGTTGCGCAGCAGCATGGCGTCGGCGTCATTGAAAGCGAGCCCGCGCGTATAGGCGGCGATAGCCTGGGCCGTGGATTCGGGGGCGGCGGCATAGTGGTTGCCCAGCGTGTTGCACGCCCAGCCGACGGAGCGGCGCAGATGGCCGACGGAGCGGCGCAGATGGAGCGCCAGTTGATCGTCGCCCAGCGCCGTGGCAACGGGCAGCAGGTGTTCGTGCAAGGCAATGAACGCTTCGTGCTGCGCCGGGTCGATGGCGGTGTTGTGCTTGAAGTTATACTGGTCGAACAACCAGAGCAGGCGTCCGAGCAACGCCAGCGCGTCCTGGCGCTGCTCCCCCTGGGTGGCTGCGGCGACCAGTGCGGCCAGGTGCGCCAGTGCGGGCAATTCGAGCAGCACGGGGTGGGCTGCCAGCGCCTGCTCCAACTCGGGCAGCGACGCGGCCGCCATGAGCGCGTTCATAGCGGCGTTGATGGCGGTGGCCTGGTGGAACTCGGCGTAGGCGGCTTCGATGCCCACGGCACGGCAGCGGCGCAGCAGCGTAATGTGTAGTTCGATCTGCTCGTGGCCGGGGTTCGCCTCGAGCAGCAGCTTGAGCGCAGCCTCGCCCGCATCGGTGAGGAGTTCGTCAGCGTGTTTGCGGAGGTATTGTTGGGAAGCGTCCCAGTCGGGCGTCTGGATCCAGGCGACGAATTTGTCGCCCAGCGCCTGGGCAACCGCCAGCGCGGCGGCGTTTTGACGAGCCTGTTCCAGTTCGGCATAGCCGTCATCGATGCCCAACTCACGACAGCGGCGCAGCAGCCTGCGGTGAGTCTCGATCTCGTTGTTGCCTTCGTTGGCAAGCAACAACAGGTGAAGCGTGGCTTCGCCCGCATCGGTGAGTAACTCGTCAGCGTGTTCGTGGAGATATTGTTGGGAAGCGTCCCAGTCGGGTGTCTGGATCCAGGCGACGAGCTTATCCGCCAGCGTCTGGGTGGCCTGGGCCAGCAGTTCGGATAGCTGGTTGCGCGACCAGCGCAGCCGATCGAGTCGTTCGTGGATGGCCGTGGCGTTTTCCGATTTGGCGGCGGCGCGTTCTTCGGCGTATTGTTCGAGCGCGTCGAGTTCGTCAGCAGCGGTGGCGTGAACCAACGCCAGCATCTCGCTGTCGTTGGTCACTGTGGCAAAGGCAAGAAAGAGGCGTTCGTGGGGAGAGAGGCTGGCAAGCTGCGCCTGCCATTCTTGCGCCGCTTGCAACATGTCCAGTCGGCGCTGGAGCAACTGCTGGCGCTGCGGATCGCGCTCGGCGGCGGCCAGGCGCTCCAGTTCAGCGGCGGCCTGGTCGGTCAACAACTCGCTTGCATACCGATTCAGAAGGGCCAGGGCGTTGTCGTCGTCGGTGGCTGTGATATACTCTGCGAGCCTGGCAACGTCCGGGGGATGGTCCATGCGCTGCTCCGTCGGGTTGGTCGTGAGAAGATGGTCCGGTTGCTCCAGTATAACACGGGAGGGGCTGGTTGTAAACAGGTTGCTGACAGTGGACTGCGTCCAGGCTTGGGGGCGAGAATTTGGCGCCACAAGCATTCCGCACCCAAGGGTCCCCGGGGCCAGCACTACTCTGCCTGACCGATGCGTCTCCGGCCTCGGGCGCCCGCTGGGCGCGGAACGCGGGTTACAGACGAACCAGCATTTGACCCCTTCCGGGAAGATGGCGGAGGTCCTAGAATCCGGGACGTACCCCCGACCTGTGGACCAGGCGCCCAGTCCCATTCAGGGGGCCGCTGTTCTCAGCTGGGGGATTCATTCTCCAGCGGCCAGACCCGCTGACAACGCTTGCTTGCACCTCTTGCCCTACCTGCCAAACAGCACACGCAAGTGATCATTCAAGAGCGCCCCACCTGGGTCGACCTGCCGGCGCACGCCCTGAAACTGATCCCATGTCGGATACAACTCTGCCAGTTCCCTGGCCGTCAGGCTGTGGATCTTGCCCCAGTGGGGCCGCCCATGATGGTTGCGGAAGATCGCCTCGACATCGGCGAAAAAGGGCTGGTAGGGCAATTCTGCCGCCTGATGCACCGAGATAGTGACCGTCTCACGGCCGTAGGCCGGACTGAGCCAGAGGTCATCGGCGGCCAGCGTGCGGTACTCGATGGGCCAAACCACGTCGGGGTAGCGGGTGTGCATCAACTGGCGAACTTCGCATAGACAAGTTGAGCCAGCGTCGGCAGGAAGGGCAAATTCGATCTCGTTGAACTTGAGAGCCCGTTCGGAGGGAAAGATGCGGTAGCTGCGGTCAATGCGCTCTTCGCGCACATAGCGCGCCAGGCGGCCCTGAGGCGGCTCCTGGTCTGTGTATCCCTTGACCAGCGGCAACCTCTCGTCGTGTTCGGGAACCCAAAAGAACTCGAAGTGGCGATTGTTTTCAATCTGTTCTGCCAGTTGGGCCAGACACTCGTCGAAGGACGTGACCCACGTCCGTTCGTGGAGATAGTAGGCCGGCAACAGGCGCAGCGTTACCTGGCTGATCACGCCGAGGCTGCCCAGCGAGACCTGAGCGGCCTTGAAGATCGCCGGCTCGTGGGCCGGCGAACAGTCGAGCACGTCGCCCGCTGCGGTCACCAGACGCAACCCTACCACTTGGGTCGAGAGGCTGCCCAGTGTGCGCCCCGTGCCGTGCGTGCCCGTGCTGATGGCGCCGGCCAGCGCCTGGCGGTCGATGTCGCCCATATTGACCTGGGCCAGTCCGTGCTCCCAGAGCAGGTCGCCCAGAGCATAGAGTTTGGCGCCGGCCCAGACCGTCGCCTGGTGGGCCGCCGGGTCGGCCGCGACCAGCCCCTGCAACCCATCGAGCGAGACGAGCACGCCATCGGTTGCGCAGAGCGGGGTGAACGAATGGCCGCTGCCGGCCACCCGCAGCGTTGCCCCAATGCGGGCCGCCTGGCGCACCAGGTCGATCAGCTCCGCCTCGCTGGCAGGAGTGGCGATACGTTGCGGCGTACAGGTCACACCGCCTGACCAGTTTGCCCATTGGGGCACACTAGATCGCCGACTATTTGACACCTTTCTTCCTCCTCTTCGGCCTGGCCGCCTGCGCCCGCAGCGCCGCCGCATAGGCTTTTTCCGCCCACTCGACCATGTCATCAGGGTTATCGAGCGCCTCGCCAGGGGCCTGGTAGTAGGACATGGGCATGGGTTTGCCCTCCTTGACATAGACAAACGGCTCCAGCCCGTGGTCCGCAAAGTCGCCCACGCTCTGGTCATCGACCTTGAGGTAGAGCACGTCGTCAGCGACAAGGCCAAACATCAACCCGTCGCGAAAGATGCCATAGCCGCCAAACATGCGCCTGGCCGTTACACCCGGCACCGGCTGCAATAGTTCGAGAAGATATTCGACAAACGGATCAAGTTTCGCCATTGGATAGCTCCGGTTCAACTTTACGCTTCTGTGGCAGAGCACGGGTCTCTAGTTTTCTCAGTGCTCTCTGCGCCTCCTCCGTGTTCTCTGTGTGCCTGCTTTTCCAGTTTCCGGTCAAATAACAGGCTGACTGGCCTCAAAAGACAATCACATTGCGCAGCGCCTCGCCCCGCTCCATCGACTCAATCGCCTCGTTGACCTCTTCCAGCGGATAGCAGCGCGTGACCAGTTCGTCGAGCTTGAGCCGGCCCTGGCGATAGAGTTCGACCAGCCACGGCACATCGACGTTTAGCCGGGTCGAGCCCATGGGGCTGCCGACGACATGGCGTTCGGCCCAGAAATGATGGACGTTGAGCGCCACCGTCGCGCTGGCTGGCGGCAACCCGACGACCACCACCATCCCGCCAGGGCGGATCATGTCGAACCCCTGCTCGACCGCGCGACTGCTGCCCACTGTCACAAAGACATAGTCGATGCCGCGACCGCCGTTGCGCGCCCGCACCGTCTCGACCGGCTCGTGTTCTGTTGCATTGACTGTATCGGTTGCGCCAAAGGTGCGCGCCGCCGCCAGCTTATTTTCCAACAGATCGACCGCAATGATCGACCGGGCGCCGGCGATCCTCGCGCCCTGGATGGCGTTGAGGCCAACGCCGCCCACGCCGATCACCGCCACGCTGCTGCCCGGCGGCACTTTGGCCGTGTTGACCACCGCACCCACCCCGGTGATCACCCCACAGGCGAGCAAGGCGGCCGAAGTGAGGGGCAGCTCGGCCGGAACCTGTACACATTGCGTCTCGTGGACAACCGTGTATTCAGCAAAGGCAGCGGTGCGGTCGCCCCGTTGGAGCTGTTCGCCCCGCAGGTTGCGGAGCCGGGTGTCGGTGTCCAGGGCAAAGTCGGCGTCGCACAGATAGGGTGCGCCGGTCATGCAGTGGAGACAGCGGCCACAATTGCGCAGCAGCGAAACGACCACGTGGTCACCCGGCTGGAGGGAACGTACGCCTTCGCCCACTTCGGCCACGATGCCGGCGGCTTCGTGGCCGGGCACCACCGGCAGGTCGCCTCCCCACTCCCCGCGGATCAGGTGGACATCGCTGTGACAGATGGCGGTCGCCGCCAGCTTGACCTTGACCTCGCCCCGCTGCGGCGGGTCGATGGTGATCTCTTCGACGACGAGCGGCTTGCCAAATTCGTAGCAGACAGCGGCCTTCATTGTTTTTCCTCTTGGGCCAGCGCCAGCCGGCAATTGTTGACGATAAACATCCCACAAACAGCCGGCAGTACGAACAAAAATGCCGGGCTGACATAGACGACCGCAAAACCGGCCAGCACCCCCATGCTCACCAGCCCGAATGTGTTGGCGAGATACCGGCTCGCCAGGATCGCACTGTTGCGCAACGCCGTAGATATGTCCTGGTCGTGCAACACCAGGAGCGGGACCGCATAGAGCGCCAGCGCCAAGACCAGCAATCCACCTGCCCCGGTGATGATCAACGCCGGCCAGACGAAGGGCGGCCAGAAGCGCCGGAAGGCGGCGATCATATCCCCCAACGTAGTTTTCCGTCCCTCCAAAATGGCCGCTTCAAAGGCCAGCAACGCCGTCCACCCCGGCCAGACAAGAAGGATCGTCGCCACCAGCGTGGCGTAGGGCAAGTCTAACACATACAAGACAAAAGCAGGTGCGCAGAGCAGGCTAAAGCAGATCCCCCCGAGCAAGACCTGAGGCAAATTGTCCCACAGCGCGGCGACCGTCAGCCGCACATAGGTGGCAGCGTTGAGTTCGTCCATACGCTACTCAGCGAGGGTAGGAAACTCGGCGATACGCAGATGGGTGCTGCCAAAGGGGATCAGCGTCAGCTCTTCCAATGGCTCTTGCGACGCAACGGGACTGGGGGGCACGATTCCGGCGGAATCATCAATTAGCGTCCATTCGGGCAGCCGC
>QEUY01001064.1 GCA_003577365.1 Chloroflexota bacterium
CACATCGATGCCGACTTCGATGACGCTGGTGCTCACCAACACATCATACTCCTGGGCGGCAAAGGCGCGCATGATCTCGTCCTTTTCGTTGCCGCTCATACGGCCATGGAGCAAAGCGATGCGCAGATCGGGCAGGATCTCGTTCCGCAGCTTGTCGTACGCTTCGACCGCTGCGCCCACATCAAGCTTGTCACTCTCCTCAACCAGCGGATAGACGATAAAGGCCTGGCGACCTGCCTTGACCTCGCGGCGCAAAAAGCCATAGAGCCGCTCGCGCTCCGCTGGGCGGAAGAGTTTGGTCGTCACCGGCGTGCGACCGGGCGGCATCTCGTCGATGATGCTGAGGTCGAGGTCGCCGTAGATGGTCAACGCCAAACTGCGCGGGATGGGGGTGGCGCTCATGACCAGCACATGGGGTTGCAGATCCCCCTTAGTGCGCAACGCGCCACGCTGCTCGACGCCAAAACGGTGCTGCTCGTCCACCACGACAAAGCCCAGGTTGGCAAATTCCACTCCTTCTTGAATCAGCGCCGTAGTGCCGATGACGACATCGATCGCCCCCTCGCGCAACCCGTTCAAGATCGCTTCACGCTCAGAGCCGGTAATCCGCCCGGTGAGGAGTGCAACCTGAAAGGGCGCGCCATCGCTACGGGTCAGCGATGCCATCATGCGGCTGATGCCCCGGTGGTGTTGTTCCGCCAGAATCTGCGTGGGGGCGATGAGGGCGGATTGGAAGCCGTTGCCGGCGGCGACCCACATGGCGGCGGTAGCGACGGCCGTCTTGCCGCTGCCCACATCCCCCTGCACCAGACGGGTCATGGGGATTTCCCGGCGCAGGTCTTGCCCGATCTCGCCCAGAACTCGTTCCTGAGCATTGGTGAGCGCAAAGGGAAGCGCAGCTTTGAAGGTTGACAACCCCTCGTCATTGGCGGCAAGAGCCGGGGCTGTCCGGCTGTGTAGTTCGTGTCGCCGCTGCAACACCCCCAGTTGGATATAGAGAAATTCGTCAAAGGCCAGCCGGCGGCGTGCTACGGCTTCGGCGCTGTCGGGAAAGTGCATCTGTTCAAGCGCGGCCACCAGGTCCGGCAAGTCATACTCGTCGCACAGGGCCGGCGGGAGGGGGTCGGGCACCAGGTGGACAAACTCATCGAGCGCCTGGCGAGCGAGGTTGCGCATCCGTTTTTGGCCCAGCCCTTCGGTCAGCGGATAGACAGGGGCAATCCGGCCTGTGGCAACCATCTCGTCGTCCACATCCTCGAAGGTCGGGTTGTCGAGCGTCTTCTGGCCCAGATAGAGGCCGACCTTGCCGCTAAAGCGCAGGGTCGAACCGGGGGTCAACTGGTTGCGCACATATTTGTTCCACCAGGTGGCGTGGAGCGTACCGGTGCCATCGGCCAGGATGCCTTGCACCACCTGGCGGTTGATCCCCACTTTGCGTTCGCGCACATCCCACAGATTAGCGATCACCGTCACCTGCTCACCCGGCATGAGTTGATCGATCGTGCGCAGCTTGCTGAAATCTTCGTGGCGGGCGGGCAGGTGCCAGAGCAGATCCACCACCCGATGGATATCCAGCCGCGCCAGTTGCTCGGCGGTGGAAGAACCCACCCCGGCCAGGATCGTCGGCGCGGCTGCCAATTCGTGGGGTTTGCGTTCGGAACGCGGCTGCTGGCGCCGGACCCGTTCGCGGGCCACATGGGTGGGTTCGGGCGGCGGATAGGCAGCTTCGAAGCTGAACTCCTCATCCGCAAACGGTGGTTCTTCGTCGGCCGGGTGGGGCAGCGCCTCATCGGACGGCGATACCACCTCTGCCGGCTCTCCGGCCAGCGCCTGGCGGATCGAGTCGGCAATTGCGGGGCGTTCTGCGGGTTCGGCGCTGTCGTAGCGGGTCATGAGCGTAACCACCACCTCAATGGTTGCACTGGCAGCCTGCTCGTTGCGGGCATCTTGGGCCCAACGCGTGCTCATGGCGCGCAGACCGCCGATCACCGCGCGATTGCGCCACCCCTGTTTTTCCTCCAGGTCGAGGATGCGGTTGAGTCGGATAAAAGCAGAAGTTGTCACCTGCGATTACGTCCCTTCATAGACCACGACGCCCAAGATATTGGGGCCCAGGTGGACGGCAAGGCTGGCCGGATAGAGAATCGGCTGGATGGTGGCATGAGGCAGGAGTTCGTGCAGCCGGGTCGCTAACGCCTGGCTGGGACCAGCATAGTTGTGTTGCATAATGCCCACCCGCTCCAC
>QEUY01000088.1 GCA_003577365.1 Chloroflexota bacterium
GCCAGTTCGGATCTAAGCCACGGGCTGCCCTATGTGCAGGCGATGGAGGCGGACCGTGGGTTGCTGGCGGCGGTCGTGGCAGGCGACCTGGCAGGGGCCGGCCGCGGCGAGGCCTGCGGTCTGCTGCCGATCCTGACGCTCATGCAGGTGGCACGCCGCCACGGATGGACACCGCATCTGCTGGACTATCGCACGTCTGGCGACACATGCAGCGGCAAAGCCAGCGTCATCGGCTATGGCGCGCTGGTCTATCGCGAACGAAGCGGCCCGGCATAGTGCTTGCATCTTCTGTGCGCTGCACATTGCCGGGCATACAACCGAGCTGCGCCAACAGGCGGCCTCATTGGGGGTCGATCACCGTAAGCTCCTCGCGCTGGGCGCGGGGGCCGATGTGGCGCTCAAGGTGGCTGATCGGGTGCGGGCGGAGAGCGCGTTTGGCGTCGCCGGGCTGTAGGCGAGAGACGGCGGCGCTAAAAATACGCATTGACAGGCAAGGGCCAACTCCGCCATAATAATTGGCGACGGGCCGCCCACCCCTCTTGGCGGCCGTCGCCCCTGGTGTGGTGTACGTTGTGATGGATGCTGATGCGTCGGTTGGGGAAAGTGCGCGGCGGGTGTGACCGCGGGCGGCTCTCCGGGGCTGGCCTAGCGGTTTGGCGCAGCCTCTTCCCTGCCCGATTCCAGATTTGCACCCCAAGGGCCTTACGCCCAGTTGACCGTCCGGCATCTCGTTCCCATCTGTACCGTTTTTCTGCCAAGGACTGAGGAGAAACGTCATGTACACCCCTTCCGCACCGCTCTCTCGCCGCCGTTTTCTGCAGTTGGTTGCCGCTACAGCCGCCCCGCTGGCGTTGGCGGCTTGCGTCGCGCCCGCGCCGTCGGGGGGTGGCGCCGCGCCGGCGCCCGCCGGCGAAAAAGTCGCCGTCCGCTATATCGCCATGGACTATGACAGCCGCATGCAGGCGGACACCCAGGAGGTGATCGACGCTTTCAACGCGTCGCAAGACAAGATCGAAGCTGCCCTGGAAGTCGTCCGCTGGGCAGACGGCGCCAATGTGATCCGGACCCAGATGAGCGCCGGCCAACCGCCCGACATCTTTAACCAGGGCGGCGGCCAATTGTTGGAGTACCACGCCGCCGACGAGGTGGAGGCGCTCAACGACCTGATGGGCGAAGATTTCCTGGCCAATTTCTGGAAGTCCGGCATCGACGCCATGAGCGTCGACGGCAAGCTCTATGGCATGCCCTATTTTCTGGACCCGCGCGGGCTGTACTATCGCTCGGACCTCTTTGAGGAGCAGGGCCTGAAAGCGCCGGAAACGTGGGCGGATGTGCGCGAGGCCGCCAAGGCGCTGCACAACCCGCCGAATATGTATGGCTTCGGCGTGGGCGTGGGTGGGCCGTCGGGCAGCAGTGACTATTGGTGGTATGCCTGGGTTGGGGCCATTGGCGGCGGCAACAACCTGAGCAAGTGGGGTGAAAACGGCAAGTCGCTGGTGGGCAACGAAGCGGGCATCCGCGCCGTGCAGTTTCTGGCCGACCTGGTCCTGACCGACCAGACCACCAACCCGTCGCCGGTCAACACCGGGCGCGACGAAGACTTGCAGCCGCTCTTCTTGGCGGGCCAGTTGGCGATGTTGGAGACCGGCTCGTGGATGCCGACCATCATACTGAACGACGCGCCGGACCTCAAGTTTGAGCTGGCGCCGCTGCCGGTGGCCGAGGCCGGCATGGCCCATGCCAATGTCTTCTGGCCCGACGCCGTGTTGATGGCCAAACAGTCTCAGCATAAGCCGGAAGCCGCCGAACTGCTGAAGTTTATGTTCAGTAAGGAGAACCGGCTCAAGTTCGCCAAGCAGCGCGGCGTGATCCCCGAACGCGTCGACGTGGGCCAAGACCCGGCCTATCTCGACCCCGCCGACCCGATCTCCAAGTACAACGCGATCTTTGTCAAGGAACTGGAGAACGCCCATAACGTCTTCGAAACGCCGTGGCCGGCGTCGGGTGAAGCCGATAACGACGAGATCGAAAATGGTCTCGCCAAGGTGTTCCTGGGCGAGGCGACGGCGGAAGAGGCCATGACCGAAGCTGCCGCTATCATCGACGAACGGCACGGCGTCTAGGCTTGCGCCGCGCTGCGTACTCCCCGCCGATTGGGTGACACACCCAATCGGCGGGTGGCTCGTCGCGGGTGTCCGCCCATGCCCAGACGGTTCAAGCAAACGTCCCCTTCCGAAGCCCAGCAGATTCCCTCGGTAGCAGTCTAGAAAGTATGCGGATACATACCGGCTTCCTGCCCCATCTCGCCAAACGTCCGATGTTCGCAGCGCGCGTGACCGCGTGACGCGACCGGCCGCTTGGCTGTGCGTCGATGCGCGCCCGCGCTGCTGAACGGCAAAGAAAGGCTTGTCCTTATGGCCAACACAGCCCTATCGTCGAGAGTTCCAGGCACAGTTACTTCGCGCGGTTGGTTTGCAGGCTTGCGCGCAGAGTGGTCAGAATACCGGCTGGCCTATCTGCTGTTGGCGCCCAGCACGCTGGCATTTCTGATCTTCCTGGTCTTTCCGATCATCAACATGATCGTCTCGGCCTTCTCGCAGGTCGACACCCTGGGCCGCATTGTGAAGGTGGGCGGGGTGCAAAACTTCGTCGAATTAGCCAAAGACCCGCGCATGCCGATGATCATATGGCAGACGGCTGTCTTTGCCTTTGGCTCGGTTTTCCTGACGCTGGTCATCGCCTACCCGCTGGCGATGATCCTCAACACCTCGTTCCCAGGGCAGACCGCGGCCAAGGCGCTGATCCTGGTGCCGTGGGCGATGCCGTTTGCCATCTCGGCCATCACCTGGCGCTGGATCTTTCACGGGCAGATGGGGTCGCTCAACTATCTGCTCTCCAAGCTGGGTCTGATCCAGGAGTACGTCGTCTGGCTCAACGAGCCAAAGCTGGCGTTGGGGGCGATCATCTTTGTCGAGGTGTGGTCGTCGGTGCCGTTTATGACCATCACCTTCTTGGCGGCGATGCAGGCCATTCCGCCGCACATCTATGACGCGGCCAAGATGGACGGCGCCAACATCTGGCACGAGTTCATCGACATGACGCTGCCGCAGACCAAGATGGTGATCATGATCGTCACCATGCTCTCGATCATCTGGGCCTTCCGCGGCTTCACCGTCGTTTGGGTCTTGACGCGCGGCAACCCGCTCTACCGCACCGATATCGCCGTGACCTATCTCTTCAAGATCGCATTTGAGAACTTGCGCTTCGGCGCCGGCTTTGCGCTGGCTGTCAGCCTGTTTGTCGTCTTGGTCATCTTCAGTATCCTGTACACCCGGCTGTCCGGCACGCAGGAGGAAGCATGAGCAGCGCCCAAAAGATCAAATGGATCGGCATTGTGACCGTCCTCCTGCCGGTCTTGTTCATCAGCCTCTTTCCCATTGTGGTCATGATCTCGACCTCGTTTAAGACCAGCCAGGAAGTGTATATCCCGCCGCCGACCTTCTTGCCGCGCGCGCCGACGCTCCGGAACTATGCCGATATCTGGACACAAGCGCCGCTGGCGACCTATTTTCGCAACAGCCTGATCATCGGTCTGGGGTCAACGGGGGTGGCGCTGCTGGTCGGCGTGCCTGCTGCCTATGCGTTGGCCCGCTATAAGTTCCAAGGCCGGCAAATCTTCCTCTTGCTGCTCCTGGCGATCCAGATGTTCCCACCCATTGTGATCATCCTGGGGTTGTTCCGTGTGGTGGCCGCGCTCAATATGATGGACAGCCTATGGACGCTGATCCTCCTCAACGCGGTCTTTAGCCTCTCGTTTATGGTCTGGCTGCTCATGGGCTACTTCATGACCATTCCTGTGGAGATCGAGGAAGCGGCCATGATGGATGGCAATTCGCGGGTCGGCGCGATGGTGCGCATGACGCTGCCCCTCTCTTGGCCGGGGCTGGTGGCGGTGGGCATCTTTGGCTTTATGAACGGCTGGAATGAGTTCCTCTTTCCGCTGACATTTATTCGCAGCCCGGAAAAGATGCCGCTGACGATTGGCTTGTTCAAGTATGTGACCCGTTTTCAGGTCGAGTGGAATCTATTGATGGCCGCCTCGTTTTTGACCACGATTGTCGTCGTCGTGCTCTTTATGCTGGTGCAGAACCAGTTGACGCGCGGCATGGTGGCCACCGGCGAGAAGTAGGCCTGCCACTTTGCACCGCTGCTTTTTTGAGATCCTTGACTGAGATCTTTCACTGTCGCGCGAGGAATCTTCATCATGGCTCGAGTTGATTGTGTCAATCTGTCCAAACGCTATGGCGATGCGTTAGCCGTCGACAACGTCAATTTGACGGTCGAGGAAGGCGAGTTTTTGGTCATTGTCGGGCCGTCCGGCTGTGGCAAGACGACCACGCTGCGCATGATCGCCGGGCTAGAGAGTGTCTCCGGCGGCGAAATCCTGATTGACGGCCAGGTCGTCAACAAAGTGGAGCCGCGCCATCGCGATATCGCCATGGTCTTTCAGAACTACGCCCTCTATCCCCATAAAAAGGTCTTTGATAACATCGCCTATCCGCTGCAACTGCGCCGGGTCGCCAAGGAGGAGATCCGCCGGCGCGTGACCGAGACGGCACGGCTGCTGGGCATCGAGCACCTGCTGGAGCGCCGCATCCGGCAGTTGTCCGGCGGCGAGCGCCAGCGTGTGGCTCTGGGCCGTGCCATTGTGCGCCAGCCGCGGCTGTTTTTGATGGACGAGCCGTTGAGCAACCTGGATGCCCAGTTGCGCGTCCAGATGCGCCGCGAGATCATCCACTTGCAGCGCCAGCTCCACATCACGACCGTCTATGTGACGCACGACCAGGTCGAGGCGATGACGATGGGCGACCGCATTGTGGTCATGCGCAATGGGCTGGTGCAGCAGATCGGCGACCCGGTGATGATCTATCAGCGCCCGGCCAACCAGTTTGTGGCGCGCTTTATCGGCAGCCCGCCCATGAACCTGTTTGACGCCTATCTGGAGGGTGACGGCGGATCGCTCTATCTGCAGACCGGTTTTGCCCGCTACCCAGTGCCGCCGGAGATCGGCAGCCGGCTTGCCGCCAACCCCAAGTGGGATGCGGGACGGCTGCCTGTGGTGTGCGGCGTGCGCGCCGAGGAGGTCGGCCTCACCTTGGGCAGGGCGCGGCCGGGCGAGGTGCAAGGCGTGGTCGATCTGATCGAGCCGTTGGGGTCGGACAACTATATCAGCGTGGCGTTGGGCAAGGAGATGCTGCTGGCGCGCGCCCGCCCCGACGTCGCTATCCGCGAAACGGCGCAGGTGCAGGTCAACCTGGACTTGGCGCATGTCCATTTCTTCGACCCCGACGGCGGGGCCAGCCTGTTGGCTGCCTAGGCCGCTTAAGAATTTCCCAATCGGCTCTTGATATTTTCTCCATACTTGCCCGCTACACTCAGAAGCGCCGCCGCGAAATGGCCGTGTGCGATGGCTGCGTGCGGCGGTTGTGAGCCAGCGAAGCTTGTAAGTATGGAAAGGAAAATTCAATGAGTAGCAAACACAGATGGGTTCCACTGGTCGCGGGCGCGGTCGCCGTCGGGGTCATCTCGTTGACGACCGCCGCTGTTTACCCGGCGGTGACGCAGGCTGCCGGCAGCGCAGCCAGCGATGCGCGTATGATACGCGGCAACTGGGGCAGCGACGGGGATGAGATCGCCGCCCTGGCCGAAGCGTTGGGCATCGGCGAGGAGGAGCTGGCCGCAGCCGTCGAGAGCGCACGCCAGGCGGCGTTGGGTCAGGCCGTGGCAGAGGGGCGGCTGACGCAAGCGCAGGCCGACGCGCTGGCCGAGCGTGACCTGGGCCGGCTGGGCGGGCGCGGTTGGGCGCATGGGTACACAGATAGTTTGCTGGCCGAGGCGCTGGGCATCACCGTGGAGGAACTGAGCGCCGCCCGTGATCAAGTCATGGCCGACCGCTTGGCGCAGGCCGTGGCCGATGGCGACCTTACCCAAGCCCAGGCCGACCGCATTGTGGCGCGGCAGGCCTTCCAGGAGTACCGGCAAGGTCAAGCGCAGGCGGAGATGGAGGCTGCAATCCAGGCCGCGGTGGAGGCAGGCGCGCTGACCCAAGCGCAGGCCGACCTGCTGCTGAGCGACTTAGCGCAGGGCTTCGGGCGCGGGGGCTTTGGTCATGGCTTCTTTGACCGTGGGATGATGGGCGGAGAATTTGGCGGGCCGCGTGGGCATGGCGGTTTTGGGGGGCGGGGCCATTCCCAAGACTTCGGCTTCCCAGGCGGGCCGCGCGGCGTGCCGGGTGACCTGCCCGACAGCGGCGACGCCCAGGAGAGCGCGCCGCAGAGCAACTCCGGTCCTTTTGTGCCGGAAGGGACCTATCGCTTCTAACCGGCGTTTCTAGCTAAACGTTTCTCGGTAAGACGCGCCGGGATCGAAGAGCCTGCCGGATTGCGCCTCTGGCGGCTACTCGATCCCGGCTGTGTGTGCGTGCGTGTTAGGGCCGCCGCGTGCGGCCCTGTATGCCGCAAAAAGCGCAGTTGTGAGCTTTGGGCTCCTTGTGTATAATAGCGCCAACTCTCCCCAAGGGCAATTGGCGGCAGGCGCGCCGGCCCGGACTGGCGTCGTTCTCGCGTTTGATCTTGCACTGATCCAATAGTGCCCCCAGGTTCAAGTCTGAAAGGGTTGCGTCCGCGTGGCCCGGTATATCTTTGTTCCCTGAAGGATGTCCGCCGGTAGGCCGGTCGCGCGCGACGATCTTTCCCCTGCAAGCCCGTATGCCGTTTCCCTTTCTCCGGCCATCGTGCCTGTACCATAGGCCGCCACGCTCAACTTCATCATGCCGCGTTTAGCGCCGGTCAACCCGATCCGCGAGAAGCTGCTCCAGGCAGTCTCGTTTGGCGGCGCAGGCAAGACTGACATGGAAAAGATCGTCGCCAGCTATGAGGAGAAGTTTGGCCTCAACCAGCCGCTCTGGCGCCAGTATCTCAGCTATCTGCGTGACCTGGCGCGCCTGGACTTTGGCGTCTCGATTGCCAATTTCCCCAGCCGCGTGCTGGATATCATCCTGCGCGCCCTGCCCTGGACGATTGGGCTGCTGCTCTTAGCCACGCTGTTGGCGTTTGGCATCGGCACCCTGCTCGGCGCGCTGATCGCTTGGCCGCGCGCGCCGAGCGTGCTCAATGTGATCTTGGCCCCGCTGCTCACCATGTCTGCTGTGCCCTTCTATTTACTGGGGCTGATCTTAGTCTATTTCCTGGCCTTCACCTTCAAGATCTTCCCGCTCAGCGGCGGCTATACCTTAGGCAGCATCCCGAACATGAGTTGGAGCTTTCTGATGGACGCGGCCTGGCATTCGATCTTGCCGGCGCTCTCCATTGTCCTGGCCTCGTTGGGGACCTGGGCCATCGGCATGCGCGGTATGATGATCTCCGGGCTGGAGGAGGACTACATCGCCTTCGCCGAAGCCAAGGGGCTCAAAGACCGCGATATCTTTATGAAGTATGCGCTGCGCAACGCGCTGCTGCCCCAGACCACGGCACTGGCGCTCTCGTTGGGGTTCATTGTCTCCGGCGCGGTGCTGGTCGAGGTGGTCTTTGGCTATCCGGGCGTGGGGACGGTTCTCTACCGGGCCATCCAGACCTTCGACTACTTTGTGATCTATGGGGTGGTGATGATGCTGATCCTGGCGATTGGCCTGGCGACCCTCGTCATGGATCTGCTCTATCCGCTGCTCGACCCGCGCATTTCCTATCAGCGACGATAAGGCGCTTGTCATGAATGCCTCACTGCGAAACTGGCTGCGCCTGGCGCGCAACCCCCTGTTGATCAGCGGTCTGGCCGTCTTGACGGTCGTGATCCTCTTTGGGCCGGTCATGTCGATCTTTGTCGACGAAGACTTGGCCAAGGTCGGCTCGGCCATGCCCGACCAAAAACCGTCCTGGGAGCATCCCTTGGGCACGGATACCGTGGGCCGCGACATCCTCGCCATGATGGTCGTCGGCACGCCGCTGACGCTGCGCATCGGCTTTGTGGCGGGGATGATCGGGCTGGGGCTGGGCACGCTGTTCGGCTTCTTGGCCGGCTATTTTGGCGGCTGGGTAGATACGCTGCTCAAAGGGGCGGCGGATGTGCTGTTGACGATCCCCGGTCTGCTCTTCCTGGTGGTTATCGCCACCACGCTGCGCGGCGCGGTGAGCGTCAATATGATGGCGCTGGTGGTGGCCTCGCTGGCGTGGATGTGGCCGACACGCACCATTCGCGCCCAGGTATTGACCCTGCGCGAACGCCAGTTTGTGCTGGTGGGCCGTCTGTCGGGCATGAACGGGCTGGAGATCATCTTTCGCGAACTGATGCCCAACCTGCTGCCCTATCTCGCCGCCAGCTTTGTCAGCGCCGTGGGCGCGGCCATCCTGGCGACGATTGGTCTAGAGGCGCTGGGGCTTGGCCCGCAAAACGAGCCGACGTTGGGGATGACGATCTACTGGTCGCTCTACTATACCTCGGTGCTGCGTGGGCTGTGGTGGTGGTGGGCGCCGCCCATTGTCATGATCATTGCAACCTTCATCGGCCTCTTTCTGATGTCCATGGGGCTAGATCAGGTCGCCAATCCCAAACTGCGGAGGGCCGCATGACTTCGCCTCTGTCCAAAGCCCCATTATTCAAAGACCGGGTGTCCAAAGAGCCGGTGCTGCAAGTCAAAGACCTGCGCGTCTACTATCACACGGCGCGCGGTCCGGTAAAGGCCGTGGACGGGGTAAGCTTTAGCCTGGAGCCGAATATGCGTCTGGGGCTGGTGGGCGAGTCCGGCTCCGGCAAATCGACCATGGCGCTGGCGCTGATGCGGATGATCAAACCGCCAGGGCAGATTGAGGGCGGCCAGGTGCTGCTGGGGGGGCAAGACCTGGTGAAGCTCTCGCAGGACGCCATGCGCGGCGTGCGCCTCGACCAGATCGCTATGATCCCGCAAGGGGCGATGAACTCGCTGAACCCGGTGATGCGCATCCGCCAGCAGATCGTGGACGGTCTGCGCGCCCATGACCCCGCCCTGTCTAAACAAGAGGTCGACACGCGTGTCGCCGAGGTGCTGGACTGGGTTGACCTAGAGCGCAGCGTCGCCAACATGTATCCCCATGAACTGAGCGGGGGCATGAAACAGCGCGTCTGCATCGCCATTGCGATCTCGCTGCGCCCCAAGGTGATCATCGCCGACGAGCCGACTAGCGCGCTCGACGTGGTGATCCAGCGCCAGGTGATGGAGACGATCGGACGGGTGCAAGAAGAATTGGGCGCAGCGGTGATCTTGATCGGCCATGATATGGGGCTGATGGTGCAGTTTGTGGACCGGCTGGCCGTGATGTATGGCGGCAAGCTGGCCGAGATGGGCGATGTGCGCGCCGTGTTCCGCGACCCGCTGCACCCCTATACGCAACTGCTCATCAAGAGCCTGCCCAAGTTGGACGATAAGGGGGAGCTGACCGGCATCCCCGGCGTCGCGCCCTCGCTGCTCAATGCCCCGGCGGGCTGTCTCTTTCATGTGCGCTGCCCCCAGGCGATGGCAGTCTGCCGGACTGTGACGCCTCCTCTGATGGAGATACGCCCCCAATGGCAGGTGGCGTGCCATCTTTATGACGAAGTCCGCACCGCTGCTGCCACCCCGGCCCAGGAGGGGATCCGATGACGCCCTTTTTGGAACTGCGCCACGTGAGCAAGGTCTTTGGCAGCGGTTTTTGGCACAAGCGCCATACGGTGGCGCTGGATAATCTGTCGCTGATCATCGATACGGACCGCCCATCGGTCAAGGCGGTGGCGGGGGAGAGCGGCAGCGGCAAGACGACCTTGGGCATGATCCTCATGGGGTTCTTGACGCCGACTTCGGGCCAGGTGCTTTATCGGGGTAAGGACACGCGCCGCCTCAACCGCGACGAGCAGACCGGCTACCGGCGCGAGATCCAAGCCGTCTTCCAAGACCCGTTCTCGGTCTACAACCCGTTTTACCCAATCGACCATGTGCTAGAGGTCCCCATCGGCAAGTTCAAGCTGGCGCGCTCGCGCGGCGAGGCCGTGCGCCTGATGGAACAGGCCCTGGCCGATGTCGGCTTGCAGCCGGAGGAGACGCTGGGCCGCTATCCGCACCAGTTGAGCGGCGGCCAGCGCCAGCGTGTGATGGTGGCACGCGCCCTGCTGATGAAGCCGCGCCTGATCATCGCCGACGAGCCGGTCTCGATGGTGGACGCTTCCTTGCGCGCCACGATCTTGGAGAGCCTGCGCAAACTCAACCGGGAGCATGGCATTTCGATCCTCTATATCACCCACGACCTGACGACCGCCTATCATGTGAGCAACGATATTCTGGTGCTCTACCGCGGCTCGATCGCCGAAGTAGGCGATGTAGACCATGTGATCAAGCGCCCGCGTCACCCCTATACCCAACTGCTGGTGGACTCAATCCCGTGGCCGGACCTAGAGCATGTGTGGGGCAAAAACCGGATCGAGGTCAACGCCGCAGCGGTGAGAAACGGCACGCAGGGCGGCTGTAAGTTTGTCGACCGCTGCCCCCACGCCATGGCGATCTGCGCGCAGCAGCACCCGCCGCTCTATCAGGTCGATGCGACGCGCGCCAGCGCGTGCTATCTGCACCAAGACGCGCCGGTGCTGCCGGGGGACGCGCTCAACCGCCTGTTCGCTTAGGCATGGCCGGGTGCGGGTCACATTTCTGCTCTCTATTGCCGGTATTGCCTGCCGGCCTCGATTGCTACAGTCACACCGGGCGCAGCCCGGAAAGGAGGTGTAGACCGGCTGTACCCTGTGGCATGGCCGGTGTCCACAAGTGCCGGCGCAAACGCTCCTACCTATCCGTTTGCTGGCGTGTTTTTCGTGTTGACCCTCTTAAAGTCCAATACGCTTGAAGACCAAGATCAATAGGAGACGAGGAGGATGACCATTATGAAGCCACGCGGATTGTCTATTGGGCTGGCTGCCCTGCTGATGCTGCTGCTCCTGGCGGCCTGTGCCGCACCTGCAGCGCCTGCCGGGCAAGCGCCCGCGGCCGGTTCAGCCGCGGGCGGCGAAGCTGCTGCCCCTGCCGAAACCGCCGGCGAACTGCGCGAAGTCCCGCGCGAGCGCACGCTGATCATCATGGCGGGCGGGCCAAACCAGTATACGCTCTTCAACAATCAGAATCCCTACATTCCCGGTTCGGACGCCGGTTTCCACACCGGCACGCTGCCCGCCACCCATGAACCACTGATCATGTTCAACGTGCTGACGGGCGAGTATGAGAACTATTTGGCCGAGACCTGGGAATACAACGACGATTTCACCGAGATCACCCTTCACCTGCGTGACGGCGTGAAGTGGAGCGACGGCGAACCGTTTAATGCCGACGATGTCGTCTTCACCTTTAACATGCTGCGCGATAACGCCGCCAGCATGGTGCATTTGGCCGACCTGCCGGCCTTCTTGTCCGAAGCGGTCAAGGTGGATGACCTAACCGTCACGCTGAAGCTGAATAAGCCCAATCCTGCCTTCTGGGCCACCACGCTCACCACGAACCATGGGATTCATGTCCTGCCGGAGCATATCTGGAAAGACCAGAATCCGCTGGAGTTCACCAACTTCGATCTGGCAAAGGGTTGGCCGGTCGGCACAGGACCGTATAAGATGGTGGCGGCATCGCCTCAGCAGAAGGTCTATGATCTGCGTGAGGATTGGTGGGCGCTGGAGACCGGCTTCCGCGAGAAGCCCCAGGTGGAGCGCATCATCTATTTGCCCGCCCAAGACGAAAGCCAGGCCGCCCAGCTTCTGATCACCAACCAGATCGACATGGGGCCGATCATGCAGGTCTCGACGCTCAAGACCGTGCTGGCGCAAAACCCCAAGGTCATGACCTTTACCGGCCAAGAGCCGCCCTATGGCTATCTGGACTGGTGCCCAATTGACTTGAACCTCAACGCCAGCCAAGCACCCTACGACGACAAGGATATCCGCTGGGCGATCTCCTATGCGCTGGATCGAGCCAAGCTGGTGGAACTGGCCGAGGCGGGGGCCGGTGTGCCCGCGCTGCATCAGTTTACGCCCTATGGCTGGTTTGCGCCGTTTGAAGAGGCGCTCCAGCCGATCTTTGATAAGTACAGCTACGGCGTGGCTCCCCAGTTGGAGAAGAGCGCCGAGATCATGGAGGGCAAGGGCTATACCAAGAACGCCGACGGGCTGTGGGCCGACAGCAGCGGTGCGACCTTCAAGATGAATATCTATGTCCCTGAATGGTTGAAGGGCTATGGCCCGCCTTTGACCCAGCAGTTGCGCGACGCGGGCTTTGATGCCACCTTCGATACCTCGCCTGGGTTGGGCAGCGCCGTGCAGACCGGTGAGCAGCTTGAGTCGTTTGGCTGCAAAGGCCCCAGCGGCGTCTTGGGCATGGACCCCTATTTCATGCTTGCCATCTACACCGGCGAATATTTCCGCCCGACCGGTGAGCCTGCGCCGATCTGGTGGGCAACTTCGCGCTGGCAGAACGCCGAGTATGACGCGCTGGTCGAGCAGATCGCCCCCTTGCAGGCCGACGACCCGGCGTTGATGGACCTCTTTGTCAAGGCCATGGATATTTGGGTGAGCGAGATGCCCGACATCTATGTGGGGCAGTTGATCATCCGCTATCCGATGAGTACCGAGTATTGGACCGGCTGGCCCGACCAGAACAACCCCTATGGCTTCCCCCACTCCTGGCAGTGGGAGTTCCAGAAGACATTTGTGAACCTGAAGCCTGCCAAGTAGCGGCGGCTGGCTGAGCCACGCAAACGGGGGAACCGGCGCGACCGGTTCCCCCGTTTTTGATTGGCGCGAGCGATCTGCTGATGGGCAGTCTAGGGCTGAGGCTTGTAGAGATCCATCACCACATGGATAAGCGAGTCCTGCAGTTGCGCGGTCAGGCCGCCGTCGGCGACGATGGCATGGCCGTTGACAAAACTCGACTCGTCCGACACCAGGAAGCGGATCACCTTGGCGATGTCGACCGGCTGGCCGGCGCGGCCCACCGGGTACATGGCGGCGACGCGGCGCATCAGCTCCGGGTCGTCGGGCACGCCGTGGGTCATGATCCAGCCGGGGCAGACGGCATTGACGCGGATGCCGGAGTGGCCGTAGTCGATCGCCAGCGAGCGCGTCAAGTTGATCACCCCGGCCTTGGCCGCGGCATAGACGCCATAGCGGTGCGCCGCGGCGTGGCCGTGGATCGACGCGAGGTTGACCATCGTGCCGCCGCCGCCCTGCGCCATGATCGGAAAGGCATGTTTGGCAAAGAGATAGATCGCCTTGAGCATCACATCCATCGAGCGGTCCCAGTCCGCCTCAGACAGCTCCTCTACGGTGCCGCGTGCCGACCAATAGGCGTTGTTGACCACGATATCCAGCCGGCCAAAATGGGCGGCGGCTTGTTCGACCGTCGCTTGGATGTCGGCGTGGCTGCCGACATCGGTGTGGAGGTAGAGCGCCTCGCCGCCGGCGGTGTTGATCTCCGCTACAACCTCTTGCCCCAGCGCGTCTTGAATATCGGCCACGACGACTTTGACGCCGTCACCTGCCAGCAGCGTGGCGGTGGCGCGGCCGATGCCGTGCGCCGCGCCGGTGATGATGGCGACCTGCCCTGAAAGATTGCTCACAGATGGCTCCTCACTAGCTTCCGAATCCTCAAAATGGCTGCTATTTGCTGAAATCGATGCATTAGCGCCGCCGTTGGGCAAGCTGCCACTCGCGGCCCGGCGTCTCCACGCGGAAGGTTTCGATATTGCCACGGTCGGCGACCGTCACATAAGCGGTGCAGCCGTCTGGCCCGCCAAAGGCGATATTGGTGCACTTGCTGCCCGTGAGCGGGATCTCCTGCAGCAGTTGGCCCTGGGGCGAGACCTTGGCGACCGTGCCTTTGCCCCAGCGGGTGATGTAGAGATTGCCCGCCACGTCGCAGCGCATGCCGTCCATGCCATAATCGTCGAACTTGATCAACAGCCGTTTGTTGCTGATCTCGCCGCTGGGGCTGAGATCGTAGGCCCAGACATTGCGCTGCACCGTCTCGTTGACATAGAGCGTGCGTTCGTCGGGGCTGACCTCGATGCCGTTGGTCGTGCCCATGCGCGTCTCCAGGAGCGTCACCGAGCCGGTGGAACTGATCCGCCAGATCTGGCCCCAGGACTCCGCCCAGTTGGGGTCGCTGGCAAAGAGAGTGTCGTTGGCGCTGATGGCAATGTCGTTGGGCTGGTTCATGCTGGCTTCGTGCGCAAAGACGTCGACCGCGGCGTTGCGCGCCTCCAGCGTGGTGGCGTGGGCGCAGGCGATCATGTTGACGCGCAGTATGTTGTGGTTGATGTAATCGGCGATAAACATATGGCCTTCGCTGTTAAAGCGGATGCCGTTGCCGATGCTGCCGCCGCGCAGCTCCAGAAAGAGGTCGGCCACCCCCGCGGGCGTCACCCTGCCGATGGTGTGCTGGCGTGCGAAGTTGACGGCATAGAGATAGCCCTGTGCGTCGCAACCAGGGCCTTCGATGCCGTCGGTAAAGCCGCCAACCGGCGTCAAGTCGCGAGCGGTATAGAGCGGTTCGTGTGAAACCGGTTGAAAAGCCATCGTTCCTCCTTATCGAATGGCGAGTTGCGACAGGACAGGTCGTGATAGGGCAGACCGCAACGTACAAGGTCGCAGCGCGCCGCGGCAGGGCGGGCCTGGGGGATCTGGGAATCGCCGTTGGGACAAAAAGGGGCGCGGCCGCTGTCGCCGCCACGCCCACATCCCGTCGTTCGATTCGCCGCCCGGCTTGGGGGCTACTTGACCTCGAAGATGACCTCGACCTCGACCGCAAAGTCGGACGGGATCTGCATCCCCACGGCGCTGCGCGCATGGCGGCCTGCCTCGCCAAAGACCTCCAACAGCAGGTCGCTGGCCCCGTGGATCACCGCCGGCGTGTTGGCAAAGTCGGGCGCGACATTCACCATGCCCAAGACTTTGACCACGCGCACGACGTTGTCCACGCCGACCAGCGAGTGGACGGCCTGGATGCAGCCGAGCGCGGCCAGCCGTGCGCCCTCATAGCCCTCTTCGACGGTCAGGTCGCGCCCCACCTTGCCGACGACCTGCTGGTCGCCAAAGCGCGAGACATTGCCCGAGGTATAGACCAGGTTGCCGGTGCGGACCGCACCCATCAGCCGGCCCATGTTGAGATCGGCGATTTGGATGGTGTAACCCAGCTCGCGCAGCTTCGCTTCATAAGACATGGTCGGAATTCCTTTCTGCGTGGTTGGTGGACAGGGCCGAGGCTGGCTCGCCCTGATGAGGTTGCATGGTTGATCTCGCGCTGGTTGCGCTGTTTGGCGTTGCGCTGGCTTCGCTTTGTTTGGCTGGTTCGTCGCGGCTTTTGGGCTATTATAGTGGGAAGCGGGACAGATGTCCATTGGCGAGGGGGCAAAATGCCGGGCAGCAGGCCCTGCGCTTGGTTGAAGCGCCACGCGCCGGTATAATGGCGCAGGGCCGCGCCGTTTGAACCGCGCCGGCCGCGAGTTGCATCTGTTCGTATCCAACTTGCTATCACCGAGGCTGCGGCGTCCCTCGCCAGGGCTGCCGCGATTCGCAACAAGGCCGTCTGTATGTCCCATCCCCGTCTCGCCTTTGAACCCGGTTCGCGGCGCGCGCTGCGCCGCGGGTTTCACCAACTGGCCGATGCCATGGCCGTTGCCCTGGGGCCGCGCGGGCGGCTGGTGGCCGTTACCCGCGACAACCCGCGCCGCCCGCCCGAACTGCTGGACGACGGCGCGACGATCGCACGCCGCTTTATCGGGCTGCCCAACCGTTTTGAGAGCATGGGCGCGCTGCTGGCGCGCCATATCGCCTGGCAGGTCGAAGAGGCGGTGGGCGACGGCTCGACGACCGCGGTGGTGCTGGCGCGCGCCCTGGTGGATGAGACCGACCGCTATCTGGCCGCCGGCTACAATGCCATGCTGCTGCGCCGCGGGCTGGAGCGCGCCGCCCAGGTGGTGAATGAAGAGCTGGGCAAACTGGCGCGCCCGCTGGATACGCCGGAGCGCATCCGCGCCCTGGCCGCGTCGATCACGCGCGACGATACCTTGGGCCAATTCGTCGAAGAGGTCTTCGACGTGGTCGGCCCCTACGGCGCGGTGGATGTGCGTACTCATTTTGGCCGCGGCCACAACGTGCGCTATATCAACGGCGT
>QEUY01000089.1 GCA_003577365.1 Chloroflexota bacterium
TGTTCAACTGGGGACTTCGGATGGGCGGCATCCTGCTCATGGGGTTTATGGTCGGACTGGGCCGCTATGTGCGCCACTGGGGTATGCTGCCGGTGACCGTGGCGGGGATCATCATGGCCGGGGGTGTGGTGCTCGTCGGCGTTTATCCGGCATCGCAGCCCGACGGCCATCGGCAGGCTGCGATGCTCGTCTTTCTCGGCGGGTGGTCTACCTTTGCGCTCTTTACTGCGGCGCTCTGGCTGGCAAAGCCCCCGCGCTTGGCGCTGTGGCTGGCCGTGCCGAGCCTGCTGGCGATGTTCACCTTTGCGGTCTTTTTGTTACTGCCTCCCTTCCGCTTTGAGCGTTCGTATCGTGTGCTGTTCCTGGGGCCTCCAGGGGACGAACGCCCTTTTCTGTGGCTGCCCTCGTTATTGGAGTGGTCGGTTTTTATATCGGTGGCGGCCTGGGTACTCACCCTCTCGGTGTATCTCGTTCTGCAGGAGTAAGCTCAACCGTGCAAGGCCGCTGAACGACATCCCCGCGGGGGTATTGCGCGTCGGGATACCAGGCAGTACGCCATTCCTGGAGTTGGAGGATCTCAGTCATCTCAGTGACAGTGCCAGCCCCCGCGGTCTGCTGGCGCGCCGCCGCGCTAGGGGGCGCCGGAGGGGCGGCCAGGGCTAGACTTGCGGCGAATGCGAGCAAAGTCATAGCGGCGAGCACAAGCGCGAAAAGTGCCCCGCGTAGGCGATAGTGCTCGTATAGAAAGCAGCAGGCCGCCGAGCACTTGGCGGCCTGCTCAGGTTTTTGGGTCGCAGGGTAGGTCGTAGGATGGTCTAGTCTGTGGAGGGGTCGGCATCCATCTTGGCGGGGTCGAGTGCGCCCATGATGTTGTAGCCGCCGTCTACATAGAGCACTTCGCCGGTGATGCTCGTCGCCCAGTCACCGAGCAGGAAGCGGGCGGCATCGCCGATGTTTTCCTGTGTGACATTGCCCAAGGGCGCAACTGAACCGACGTAGTGCAGGCTCTTGCGAAAGCCGCTGACGCCGGACGCGGCCAGCGTCTTGATGGGGCCGGCACTGATGGCGTTAACACGGATGCGCTGGGGGCCGAGGTCCCAGGCGAGGTAGCGCACCGACGCCTCGAGCGCGGCCTTGGCGACGCCCATGACATTGTAGCCGGGGGTCACCTTTTCGGCGCCGAAATAGGTGAGGGTGAGGATGCTGCCGCCGTTGGGCATGACGTCGCGGGCGCGCTTGGCCAGCGCGATCAGACTGTAGCAACTGACGTCCAGGGCGATCTTGAAGCCGTTGCGGCTGGTGTCGCTGAAGCGCGCGCTCAGGTCCTCACTCGGCGCGAAGGCCACGGCGTGAACCAGGAAGTCGAGGCTGCCGAAGCGGGCCTGGGCGCGACGAAAGACTTCGTCGATGGCCTCGTCCTGGGTCACGTCGCACTCCTCGACAAAACGGCTGTTCACGCTTTCTGCCAGCGGCTCGACGCGTTTCCTGAGGATCTCGCCGGCGTAGCTGAAACCAAGCTCCGCGCCTTCCTCGTGCAAGGCCTGGGCGATGCCCCAGGCGATAGAGTTTTTGTTGGCGACTCCGAAGATGAGGCCCTTTTTGCCTTCAAACAATCCCATTGTTTCCCTCCTTGGTTGCTCCTTGGTTGCTCTTTGGCGATGTATGCTGCCCGCTGTGCAGGGGTCTGCGAAACGGCGTGTCTATTGCGTAGGGTAAACGGCGGAAATTGATAGTGAATTCTCATCTTTCCCTACTTTACAACCGCAAAACCCTGTGGTATTATCTAAACATGAACTGACCGTTCATTGCGGTGCGGCCTAGCCGCTATCGGGGGAACCGCAATGGACGGCAGTTCTTTTTTTACCTCTCGGACACTAAACGCAAAAACTTGCGTTTGCCGGCTTGCAGCGTGCGTTCCTGCGAGTCGGGTTCTACCACGAAATCGACCTCTTTGATCGTCTCACCCTGCAAACGCACGCCGCCTTGCTGCACCAAGCGGCGGCCTTCGCTTTTGCTGGTCACAGCCCCGGCGGCATGCAACAGGTCTACGATCCCGATCGGGGCGCGCACCTGGAAGGCGGGGGCGTCGCTGGGCGCTTCACCCTGGTGCATGCGTGCGGCGTCTTCGGCGGCCTTGCCGGCTTCGGCGTCGCCATGGAAGATGCTGACGATCTCCCAGGCCAGCCGGTGTTTGAGTTCGCGCATGTCGATGGCGCCGGTTTCGACGTCGTGAAAGAAGCGGTCGATCTGCGCTTGGGGCCAGCGGGTGACCAGTTCCGCATAGTTGCGGATGGCGGAATCGGGTATGTTGAGCACCTTGGTGAACATGATGCCGGGCGGGTCGTTGACGCCGATGGTGTTGCCGGTCGATTTGCTCATGCGCTGCACGCCGTCGGTGCCGACCAGGATGCGCGAGGTCAGCACGATCTGCGGCTTGAGGCCAAACGACTCCATCAGCTTGCGCCCTGCCATCAGGTTGAAGAGTTGATCCGTGCCGCCCACTTGGACATCGGTGTTGAGCGCCACGGCATCGTAGCCCTGCATCAAGGCGTAGAAGAACTCATGCAGCCAGATGGCGTCGCCGTTGGCATAGCGTTTGCTGAAGTTATCGCGCGCCAAGAACTGTTGGACGGTGAAGTTGCTGGCGAGCTGCACGATCTGCTCGAAGCTGAGTTCCGACAGCCATTCGTGGTTATAGCGAACGGTCGTGCGCGCCGGGTCG
Organism: Chloroflexota bacterium; assembly: GCA_003577365.1. Classification (GTDB taxonomy): domain Bacteria; phylum Chloroflexota; class Anaerolineae; order Caldilineales; family Caldilineaceae; genus QEUY01. Next base: position 2,723 of record QEUY01000089.1, read on the forward strand.
AGCACTGCCCAGGCTTGGTCGGCATAGGTCTTGGCTTTTTCGAGCGCCTCGGTCAACGACTGCTGTTTGCGCGCGCTCTCCTTGTCGCTGGGGTCGCCGATGATGCCGGTAAAGGTGCCGATCAGAAAGGTGACATCGTGGCCCAGGTCTTGGAACTGGCGCAGTTTGCGCATGCTGATGGTGTGGCCCAGGTGCAGATCGGGCGAGGAGGGGTCGTAGCCGCAGTAGACGCGCAAGGGGCGGCCTGTGGCGGCGCTCTCCTCTAGGCGGGCGTGCAGTTCGCGCTCCATGTTGGTGTAGGTGAGCTGGTCGCCAAAGTCGACGCCGCGCATCAGGATTTGCATCTGCTCGTCTACAGGTGGAAAAGCTGCCATAGTCAACTCCGGTGTGGCTGGCCGCAGAGACGCTAAACGAGAAAACGACGCTGCGAAAACAACAGTGAGAAGATAATCGCCAGAAAACAACAATCAGAAAGCAACAACGCGTGGCGGACAGTTCCACGCGTTGGGACGAGGCCGGGCACTGACCCGATATGATACCTGGAGCAGACCTGCCGGTCAATCCATCGGGGAGGCTGCGCTAGTTGACAGGCTGGGCGCTGACCACATGCCCGCCGGCGGTGATTTCTAGGTTCCAGACCGAGCCTTGGGTACACCGTTGGTAGTCGGCGTAGTTGGCGGCGTCATAGACGACCTGCCGTCCGTCCACCTGGAACACACAGTGATAGCGTTCGCCGCGGTCGCCCTCGCGCTGGCGTCCGCTCAGGTTCAGGGCCGGCCACTGGGGGCTGAAGCCGGCGCCTTCTTGTGTGACCTGGTCGACCACGCGCCATTCGTTGACAGTATAGTCGCAGCGTTGATCGACGACCTCGTAGACGCAGTCCTGCACGACCTGGGCATAGCCCGTGCCTTGGTCGATGGCGTAGGGCGTGCCGCAGACCGCGCGCGCGCCGGGCACGGGTTGGTCGGCCACGCTGCGCACGTCGTCATAACACGCGCCGATGGTCGCATCGCCGGGGATCTGATCACGCCAGGCGGTGCGCTGTACGGGGACCAGCCCCACGACGTCCACGCTGCGCGCCCAACGGGTGTCCACGACTTGGCCGGTGGTGGCGGTGGTGCGTGTGCCGCTCAAGAGAAAGACCGCCGCCAGGATGACGCCAAGCACACCCAGGCCCACGGCGGCCCAGAGGCAGCCGCGCGAGGGAGGAGCTGCGGCGGGCGCAGGCGGGGCGGCCGGTCTGACGGCTGGCAAGGGCGCGCCGCAGTTCCGGCAGACGCGTGCGCCGGCGGGGTTGAGCGTGCCGCAGGCCGCGCATTTGACCTCTTCTGGCCGTGCCGCGCCAAAGCCTTGGACGAGTTGGCCCGCTTGGCGCGCTTGGCCGCCGGTCAGATCGCCGCCGCACTGTTTGCAGACTTTGGCCGAGGCCGGATTGCGCGCGCCGCAGTAGGGGCAGTGGACATCGGGGCCGGCGGTGGCCTGTTGGACGGTGGCCTCGTCGGTCTCGATCTTGGCCTGGGCAGGCGCTTCGAATTTGACGTCATCCGGCTGCGGGGAACCGCAGCTTTGACAGAGACGTCGGCTTCCGGGGTTGCGTGTCCCACAGGTGGGGCAGGTCCATTCAAGCTCGATATAGCCGAGGGTCTGTTTCGCCATAGTTGGAGTGTAGTGGCGGTGGAGTGGCGGTGTCAAATCGCCTGAGGGTCGTCGGGTGTGAGGTTTTGCGCGGGGTGCATGCCTTCATTACAATAGCGCCATGGCTGCGCAAGCGGGAGGCAAGCAAGTAAAACGCTCATCAGGCAGCAATTCCACCTGGGGTGATGAGAATTCCACGTTTGAATGGGAGTTCGACACCGGCGCGCCCGTCGATACGGCGGGCGTGTCGCCTGTGGCGCATCCGCGGTCGGAAGGGCGGTCCACGGCGCTTCCGCCTCTGCGCCCCAGCAGCCAGGGGCCAGAGCCAGAAATTGAGCGGCAAGGGGCCCGTTGGCCGCCAAGTATGCCGGAGTTGACGGCCTGCGCCGGGCGCGCGCCGTGATGCAGTTGCTCGACGCGGCCTTAGAGCGTTGGTGGCGACTGGGGGAGGTGGCTGGCCGCGATCTGCTGCGCGAGGGGCTGTTGGTCTTGGAGGCCGGCCACAAGCTCGATGAAGCGCAGCGTACGCTGCTGCTGCGTTCGGCGCTGGTGCATGGCACAGGGCAGCTCACGGCGCTGCATCACCAGACCGACCCAGAGCGGGTGGCGCTGGTGATCCAAGAGGCGGCATTGACTTGGGACCCGCCGCTGCCGGCGGCGACGGTGGCATGGCTGGCCGCGCAAGACCCGCGCCGCGCAGGGTGGTGTGCGCCGCTCATCCACGATCTGCAAACCGTGGCGGCGACGGCAGCGGGAGTGCAGCGGGAGCGAGCCGAAGCGCTGCTGGCGGCCTTGGCGCAGCGTGGTCGGGAGGGGGACGTTCTGGAGCGGGCGCCGGAGCCAGCCGAGCCGGCGGGCGCTGCCAGGGTGATACGCTCGCGCTGGTGGATGGCGGCCGCGCTGGCGCTGGTGGTGGGGGGGCTGATCTGGTGGCAGGCCGCCATTCACCGGCCCTTGGGGATGGTGGAAGTGCCGCCGGGCAGCTATCTGGTGCGGGACCCCGCGCTCGGCGGGGATCGCCGCGTCGGGCTGGACGGTTTTCTGATCGACCGCTTTGAGGTGACGAATCGCCAGTATCGGCGCTGCTATGGCCGCGGGGGCTGTCCCTGGCCGAACAGCGTGCAGAGCGCAACGCGTCCGAACTATTTTTTGGAGCGGGCCTTTGCCGGGTATCCGGTGGTGAATCTTGACCATGCGGCCGCGGCAGCGTATTGCCGCTGGGCGGGCAAACGGCTGCCGACCGCCGAGGAGTGGGAGGTGGCGGCGGGCTATGCGCCGGCCACCAACCGGCAGTATCGCTATCCTTGGGGCGAGCCGTTTGAGCCGCAGCGCGCCAACCCCGCCGCGGCGGGGTTGGGCGATACGGTGGCGGTAGGCAGCTATCGACCGGCAGGGGACAGCCCGCTGGGCGCAAGCGAGATGGCGGGCAATGTGGCGGAATGGACGAGCACCCAGGTGCAACAGGGCGAGCAGGCGGGCTATGTCGTCAAGGGCGGCAGCTTTTTGGATGCGCCCGACCGCCTGACGACCTCGGCGCAGGTGGTGCTGCCGGGGGAGCGGGCTGCGGCGTGGGTGGGGCTGCGCTGCGCGCGCACCTTGCTGCTGGATCGATAGTAACTTGCCGCGCCTGGGATCTGTTGCTACAATCGTACCGCCTTTTACCGGCGACGAGACCAGAGGAAATTGGGAAAGAAACTTCGCATGACGCATGAATCGGTAGATGTGACCGATCTGACGGCAGAACTGCAATTTGCCTGCAAGGTGGCGCGTGAGGCGGCAACCATTGTCAACACGTTCTACGTTGGATCTTCGGAAGTGCGCTATAAGACCGATCGAGAGCCGGTGACCGAAGCGGACCGCTCGGCCAACCAGCACATTGTGGCGCGCGTCAAGGCCATGTATCCGGATGACGGGGTGCTGTCGGAGGAATCCAAGGACGATCTGGTGCGGCTCGAAAAGGAGCGCGTCTGGATCATTGACCCCTTGGACGGGACGAAGGAATTCATCGCGCGCAATGGCGAGTTCTCGATCATGATCGGGTTGGCCATCGGCGGGCGGGCCGCGCTGGGGGTGGTGATGCAGCCCGAAAGCGGTCTGCTCTATGCCGGGGCCGCGGGGCTGGGCGCTTTTCTGTATGAGGCGGAGGAGCGCATCATGCTGCGCGTCAGCGATCAGGACAAGACCAACCGCATGACCATGGTCAGCAGCCGCAGCCATCGGCAGCAGATCGCCGACAAGATCCGCGGGACACTGCGCATCACCAGCGAACGTGTGTCGGGCAGCGTGGGCTTGAAGGTCGGGCTGATCAGCCGCCAACTGGCCGACCTCTATATTCACCCCAGCCCCGGCTGCAAAGAATGGGACCTGTGTGCGCCGCACGCCCTGTTGGAGTCGGCGGGCGGGCGGATGACGGATTGCTGGGGAAACCCGCTGCGTTATAATAAGCGTGATGTGCGCGCCCATAACGGGCTGATCGCCAGCAACGGCCGCGCCCATGATCAGGTGGTGGACGTTGTGGCCCGCATCTGTGAGGAATTCGGCTACAACGAGGACGACGGCTTCTGGTGATGCGGTTTTGGCTAATGCGGTAGCTGGCCGTCGTAGGGTTGTCCTCTCCACTCTGGGTTTTACGCGCTGAAAGCCATGTGATGGCGTCCAATCGATTTGAGAGCCGCTGGCTGTATGGGCTGCATGATCCTGGCGGCGAGTCTTTGATGCTGGAGGCTCGCAAGCCCGGCTGGATCGTGTACTCCGCGGCCATCGGCCGTGAGCCAGGCAACCAGGCGGGCGTGGATTTTCGCCCTTTGAGCGACCGAGGGGTGGGCGTGATTTGCCGCCTGACCCACGGCCATTTCCCGCACGGGACGTTGCCGCACAGCAGCCAGTATGCCAATTTTGCGCGGCGCTGTGCGGCTTTTGTCGCGTCCAGCCCCGGCTGCCATATTTGGATCATCGGCAATGAACCCAACACCGCGCTGGCGCGACCCCAAGGGGGAGCGGTGGTGATGCCCGAGCGTGCGCGCACACGCGCTGCACAACAGGCGCTGCTGATCGAGGCGGCGCAGGCGCGGCGCGGCTGGTGGGCGCGGCTGGTCGACTGGGTGAAGCGCCTGTTTGGGCGCGGCGCGGGGCGGGCTGTGTCTGTCGAAGCTGAACCGCTGCCCGCGGCCTATCCTGCACCGGAGGCCGACGACCCTTTGCGGCGCGGTGTGCCGGAGCGTTTCAACGCGCTCTATGGGATCTATGGTGAGGATGCGGGGCAGGCGGCGACGGGTGAGGTGATGGCGCAACGCCCACCAGAGGTGATGGCGCAACGCCCACCAGAGGTGATGGCGCAACGCCCACCAGAGGTGATCACCCCCGCGCTGTACGGCAAGTGCTATGACCTGTGCCGGAGCGCCATCCGCCAGACGCCGGGCCATGAAACCGACCTGGTGTTGGTGGCTGCCGTTGCACCCTGGAACAGCCAGACGACCTACCCTGGCAACGCGCGCGGCGATTGGGTGCAGTATTTCGTCGATATTTTGCGGATTGTGCAGGATACGGGCTGTGATGGGTTTGCGCTGCATACGTTTGCGCACGGTTCGAATCCGGCGCAGATCGCCAGCGATGCGCGCATGCAGCCGCCCTTTGCCGACCGCCGCATCGGCTTTCGCACCTACCAGGATTTCTTGGCGGCTGTGCCCGAGGGGATGCGCCATCTCCCTGCCTATATCACGGAGACCGATCAGGTGGAGCCGTGGGCAGACGTCAACTCAGGGTGGGTGCAGCGTGCCTACGCCGAGGTCGACCGCTGGAACCGCCAGCCAGGTACACAGAAGCTGCGCGCCTTGGCGCTGTACCGCTGGTCACGCGCTGACCGCTGGCATTTGGAAGGCAAAAGCGGGGTCATCGCCGACTTTCAACTGGCGCTGGCGCACGATTATCGCTGGGACGATACCGTCGAAGAGGCTGCGCCGCTGCGTGCAGGCGACCGGGCGGCAGTGAAGAGCTACGCGAGTCTGCGTAAGGCGGCAGGTTATCTCAACAAGACGGGCGACGACCTGGTGCATACCTTGACGCCGGGGACGCAGATCACGCTCTTGGGCGATGCGCCGCAGGAGCTGGATGGGCTGGTCTGGTGGCGCGCCGGCGTGGTCGATGCGCCGGGGATCCAAGGCTGGCTGGCGCAGTTTGGGCCGGACGGCGCGCCGCTGTTGGAGCGCGTGGAGACGCCGGAACCTGCCGTCGCCGCGGCTGCCGCGCCCGGCCCCGGACCAGCCTCGGCGCCGTCGTCTGTGTTCAAGGTGGGCGACCGTGTGCGTACCACGACGATTGTGAATGGCCGGCGCACGCCGGGGCTGACCAACAAACCGGCGGATGATGTGGTGCGTGAGATTCCGCGCGGCACGCCGCTGGTGATCTTGGGCGGGCCGGAGCGCCACGATGGATTGGTCTGGTGGCTGGTGCGTTGGAAGCTGGACGGGGCGGCCGGCGAAGGGTGGGTGGCGCAGCAACTGGCCACGGGCGAAGTGCTGCTGGAAAAGATGCCCACAAAGACTGCGCCGCCGCCGCGCTATCGACCGGGCGACCAGGCGATGACGGTGAACTTTGTGCGGCTGCGCCGCTCGCCGGGCTATATGAACAAAGCGGCGGACGATGTGATCGCCGAGATCTGGCAGGGCACGGCGGTCGTATTTATCAGTGGGCCGCGTGTGGTCGACGACCTGACCTGGTGGGAAGTGGAGACCAGCGATACCCAGGGGCGCAAGGTGCGCGGCTGGATGGCTGAGGCCGCGCCGGGTGGCATCCCGCTGTTAGGCCCATGGGTTGAAGAGGACCGGACGCCCTTCAAGGTGGGTGACCTGGCGGCGCTGGGCGCAGTGGGGGTGCGTGTGCGCCGCTCGCCGGGCTATCGCGGCAAAGGCGATGACGATGTGTTGGGCGAGTTTTTGCCCAAATCCACGATCTATCTGGTGGGCGGGCCGGTGACGGCGGATGACCTGCGCTGGTGGCGGGTGTCGGGCGTACTGCTGGCGGGCGAAGTGCTGGGTTGGGTGGCCGAGACGGCGCCCAACGGCGGGCCGCTATTGCGCCGTGCGCCCAAACTGCCGGGCACGTCGATCCCCGATCTGGCGGGGCGCAAGTTTTTGGGCCAGCCGTTTGCCGGGGCGTTTGGTATTTCGCAGTTGTGGGGTGAAAACGCGGCTTTCTATGCCCGCTATTCCTATGAGGGCGTGGCGCTGTGGGGGCACAATGGGGTAGACTTCCTGACGCCATCTGGAACGCCGGTGCTTGCCACGGAGGCCGGCGAGGTAGCCCAGGCGGGATTTGAACCGGGTGGGTTCGGCAACTATGTGCTGCTGCGCCATGCGTGGGGGGAATCGGTCTATGCCCATTTGGAGGCGATCGCGGTGCAGCCGGGGCAAGCGGTGGGTCGCGGGGCGGTGATCGGGCAATCGGGCAACACAGGGGGCAGCACGGGGCCGCACCTGCATTTTGCGATCCGGATCAACCCCTATACGCGCACCGACGGTTGGGGCGGCTATTCGGACCCACTGCCCTATCTGGACCCAAAGGCGGTGATTTGGCCGCCCTATATGCTGGAGACATCGGCGCTTTCGACCACCGGTGGGCCTGCGCCTGTGACGGAGCGCCGCCCACCCCCGCGCATGGTCGAGGATGCGCCTGGCTTGATACGACCATAATGGGGAACGAATGACTCGTCCGTTGTTCGATTCGGAGTATCTCTTCGGTTTCCACGACCCAGGGGGCGAGCAGATGCTGCTCGACGCGGGGAAGCCGGGGTGGATTGTCTGCGCCGAGGCGATTGGCTGTGATCCGGCAAACCAGGAAGGGGTGGATTTCACGTTGTGGAGCCGCCACGGGCTGGGCGTGATCTGCCGGATCAACCATGGGTTTCCGCCGGAGGGGACGCTGCCGCACAGCAGCCAGTATGAGGAATTTGCGCGGCGCGCGGCCAATTTCGTGGCGGCCAGCCCCGGCTGCAAGATCTGGGTGATCGGCAATGAGATGAACTACGCGGTGGAGCGGCCTGGCGTGCAGGTGGACTGGTCGCGCCACGCGTCGACGCGCAGCAGCGAGCCGGCGCAGGCCGACCCGCGGCGGCGCGGGCTGGTGGTGCGCTTCAACGTGCTGCCCGACCATTCAACCGAGATCCGCACCACGCGCGGCGCGCTGGTCAGCCCCGGCGAGGTGATCACGCCGGAGATGTATGCGCGCTGCTACCGGCTGTGCCGCGATGCCATCCACCGGCTGCCCGGCCATGAGGACGACCAGGTGCTGGTCGGCGCGGTCGCGCCGTGGAATTCGCAGACGATCTATACGGGCAACGCCAACGGCGATTGGGTGCAGTATTTTCGCGATATCCTGGAGGCGCTCGGCCCGACACAGTGCGACGGGTTTGCGCTGCACACCTACACGCACGGCGGCGACCCTGAGCTGATCACCAGCGAGGAGAAGCTGGCCGCACCCTATCAGAGCTACCACAGCGAGTTTCGCGCCTACACCGATTTTATGGCGGCTGTGCCGCCGGCCATGCGCCATTTGCCGGTCTATATCACCGAAACCGACCAGGGCGGGCCGTGGCTCGACGTCAACAGCGGCTGGGTGAAGCAGGCCTATGCCGAGATTGACGGCTGGAACCAGCAGCCCGGCAATCAGCAGATCCGCGCCCTGGTGCTGTATCGCTGGCCCAAACAAGACCGCTGGCATATTTCCGGCAAGACGGGCGTCATGGAGGATATCCGCGACGTGCTGCGGCAGGACTATCGCTGGCGGGGCAGCGGAGATGACAGCCCTGCTCAGGAGCGACGCCGCGGCGCGCGTCCGGCGGTCAAAGCGCCACAGCTTCCCGCCTATCGCGCGCAGTGGATCGAGGATCGCTTTCCCACCCGCATGACCGCGGGGCAGACGGTGACGGTGCCGATCAGCCTGAAGAACACGGGGACGGAGACGTGGACGCCCGCAGGCGACCGGCCCGTGGAGGTGGCGTATCGCTACTATCGCAACCGGCGCGTGTTGGCCTTGGGCGATGATAAAGATGTGCGCACACCGCTGGGACAGGTGGTCGCGCCGGACGAGACGGTAACGGTGGCGGTGCGGGTTGCGCTGCCCGACCAGCCGGGCAACTACACGCTTGAGGTCGACCTGGTGGCGCATGAGGTGGGGTCATTCAAGGCGCAGGGGTCGCCGGTGCTGACGCGCTGGCTGACGGTCGAAGCGCCGCGGCCCGAACCTAAGCAGGATGGGAGCGATGGCGCGGCGCTGCCCGTGCCGCTCTTCTCGGATCTGAGCACGACGCTGCCGCGCGCCGGGACGCCGTATGCGCGGCGTGGGCTGAATCAGATCAAGCAGATTGTGATCAGCCACACAGGCGCCAACCCGCGCGTGAGCCTGGAACGGATCGCCGAGACACACGTCCAATATGGCTATCCGGGCATCGTGTACCAGTTTGTGGTAGATGGATCGGGGCAGGTCTACAAGGTCAGCAGCCTGGAAGATGTGGCGCAGCCGGATCAACTGTGGTCGGAGCAGGGCGTCAACATCTGTCTGGCCGGGAATTTCAGTGTGCAAGCGCCGCCGCTGGCGCAGTTGGACGCCACGGGGCGGCTGTGTGCCTGGCTGGCGCAGAATCTGGGGTTGGCCGCCGACGGCATCGTCGGGCTGGGCGAGCTGACCAAGACCGAAAGCCCCGGCGAGACCTTCTATAAGGGGCCGGCGTGGAAGCAGATCCTGAGCCGGCAGGTGCGGCTGCATCTAGCGGCGTTTAGTGGGGCAGGCGACACCAACAAGATCAAAGAACTCCAGTCCTTGCTGGAGGAGGCGCGCGCCAAAAACCGCGCGCTGGCAACCCAACTTCGGTTTGCCGAAGACGAGCGTGTCCGGCTGGATGCCGCGCATCTGCGGCTGCAGGCCGAGATGGCGGAGATGGCGCATCAACTGGACACGCAGCAGAGCGCCGAGACCGCGGGAGGCATCCGCATCTATCGCTGGATTGACCGGCTGCCGCGCGACCCGGGGCGCTACCGGCCACGGCGGGCAGACGAGGTGCGCTATTTTGTGATCCACCACACGGGAGCCGACCCTGGCCTCTCGCTGCATGAACTGGCGGCGGCGCACCGCCAGGAATGGCCGGGGCTGTTGTTCGACTTTGTGATCGACGTGATCGGCGATGTCTACCAGACGCAGCCGTTGGACCAGGCGGTGGAGGGCGCGGAGGAGTATCTGGCGCACGGTATCCACGTCGCCTTGACGGGCGACCTGGTGGGCGTTGGGCCAACACCGGAACAGATCACGGCGGGCGGGAAACTGCTGGCCTGGCTGATGGAGCGGTATCCCCAGGTGGGGTTGGACGGCATCCAGGGGGTATGTGAACTTACTGAGCACCCGTCGCCGGGGGATCAATGGCAGGAAGGCCAAGCCTGGAAGGAGAAGCTGCTGGCGGCGGTGCAGCGGGCGCGCGGGGTGGCCGAACCGAGCGCGATCGAGGGGCAACTGCGCGCCAAGATCAGCCAGTTGGAGCATGAGGTGGTGGTGGCGCAGCGCGCCGCCGAACTGCTACAAGAGCAAAAGGCCAGGCTGCAAGCCGAGCAGCAGAAGCTGCAGGCGCAACTGGCCGAGCGCCAGCAGGAGGTGAAGGCCTATGTGATCCCGCAGCCGGCGATGCGTGTGATCGTGGAGCAACTGCCCAAGCATCCGACGCTGCGCTATGAACGGCGGCCTCTGAGCCAGATCACGCATCTGGCGATCCATCACACGGCGACGCCGCCGACGGTGAACCCGGCGCGCATTGCGGAACTGCATGTGTCCCCCGATGTCAGCCGCGGCAAGGAGGCTTGGCCGGGCATCGGCTATCACTATTTTATCCATGCCGACGGCACGATCGACCAGACCAACCATCTGGAGACGGCCAGCTATCATGTCCACCGACACAATATCTATTCGGCGGGGATCGTGTTTGCCGGGAGCTTTATGAACGGCAAGATCCCGACGTCGGCACAGCTGCGCGCCGGCGGGCATCTGGTGGCATGGTTGATGCAGGAGCTGAATATCCCGCTGGCGCGCGTGTGGGGGCATCGGGAGTTCCCGGACAATACGACCGTCTGCCCCGGCAGCGAGTGGACACTGGGCAACCGCTGGCGCGACCTGCTGTTCGAGCGGATCGAGCAGATTCAGGCGGGGGTGGGGGTTAAGAATATCCGCCACTATGTCTTATTCTGGCAGCGGGCGTATCCCGGCCCGCTGGCGCGCCAGGATTTTGTCAACGCCATCAACTATATTGTGCGCTTTCGGCCTGCGTTGGGCTTCAGTGTACAAGATGCACGCAACGCCGAATATGTGACGATTGTGGGCAACGAGGCCGGGATCAGCAGTGCCGAGGAGCGGTCGCTGCGCAACGCGGGGTGCAAGGTGGAGCGGGTGGCCGGCCGCGATGAGGAGGAGACCAGCCGCATGTTGGCGGAGTTGGCGAACCTGGGGCGGCGCTTCCGCACGTTTGATGTGGACTTTTAGCCGGGGCTTTGGGGCGGGCGGGGCAGACCGTGGCGACAGGCGCGGCCAGCGCGGCAGGCGTAGGCATTACAAACCGAGACCAGGCACATGGCGCGGCCTATGCGGTCACGCTGCCGGTCTTTGAAGGCCCGCTCGATCTGCTGCTGCACTTGATTGAGAAGGAAGAGCTGGATATCAGCGAAGTGAGCCTGGTGGCGGTGACCGACCAGTACTTGCAGACGCTGGAGCAGTTGGAGGAGATCCAGCCCGGGGCGCTGGCGGATTTTCTGGTGGTGGCGTCGCGCTTGCTCTACATCAAGTC
>QEUY01000090.1 GCA_003577365.1 Chloroflexota bacterium
GGTATGCCGTGTCCGTACTTGCCGTGTCCGTACCAACTATCTGCTGTCTATGTCACGCGGGTTAGTGTAATCGGGACAAATGGCCCGAAACGGGGGACGGATGCCCGTTTCGGGCCGTCGTCGATTGGGCTATGATCTGGGAGAAGGCGTGTCACAGGGCTGAGACGCACTGCTGCGGTGACCGCTTATGGCCGGAAATGAAATTGAGGAGGTTGACCTGTGCCTTTTCGTACATTAGACGATTATCTGGCGTTGCCCTATACTGTCGAGATTTTCCCAGACAATGGGGATGAACCCACCTGCTTTTTTGCGCGCATCGTCGAACTGCCCGGCAGCTTGGTGCAGGCCGAGACGCCAGCAGCAGTCGAGGCGAAGATTCAAGACGCCAAACGTGCCTGGCTGGAGGCCGCCCTGGCCGCGGGCCGCCCGATCCCGGAGCCACAGCCGGTGACCAGCGCCGCGACGGATGCCTATCCGCGCCGCGACGAAATTTAGGGGATAGGGAGTAGGGTCCAGACGCAGCGCAGCGAACTCTGCTCTCTGCCCCGTACGGACACGATATATCGTGTCCGTACAGCCCACTGCCTCCCCCCTTCTGGAACAGGCTCCGCCCCACAGGGCGGAGCTACTCCCTCTCTGCTCTGGCCTTTGCGTCCTCTGCGCCCTTTGCGGTGAAAATCTCCCCTACTTCTGCAGATCGAAGTCCAGCAGCACGCGCGTCCCCTGGAAAATAGTGCCCTCATAGCCCAGACGCAGCGCGTCGTCCATCAACTGCTCCACGATCGGCCGCGGCCAGTCCCACGGCGCGCCGCCGCCTTGGATGATCGGGTAGGCGGGCAGACCGGGCGGCAGCATCACCTTGGCCTTGGCCATGTCGTGCGCCACAAAATCGCGCAGCGGGATGTTACGATACTCGCAGTCCGGCTCACCCAGCGCAAAGTCGGCGATGCTGTGGGGCAGGTCGAGCGTGGCATAGCCCGTGACGCGATAGACGATCTGCAGCGCGTCCGCCTCGGAGATCTGGGGCAGCAGGCTCCGCAAAAACTGCGCCCAGACCGTCATCGTCTTCATGGGGAAGATGTCCACATGCGAGAGCAGCGGGCTGGCAAAGTCGGAAAACTCGGCCCAGCGCGACAGGTTGTGCCCAGCCAAGGTCGCCAGCGAGGCGGGGTAGGTGTCCACGCCAAAGATAAAGTCCGGCCCCGCGGCGCGGTGCACGGCCGTGTGGAAACGCTGCACGTTGCGTGCGATCAGCTGCGTGCGGAAGGTGAACCAGTCGAAGACGCCGGTGCGCACACCCAGATATTGCAGCAAATCGAACGGCCCCATGTCGTGCTGCGCCAGCGAGGTCACCTGGCGGGGGTCAAGCTGCTTGAGCCGCGTATAGGCGTGGCGGATATCGGCCTGCATCGCCGCCATGTCATAGCCCAACGCCGCCGCGGCCTGGGCGCAGGAGTCACACATGCACAGGAACAGGCCGCGCGGATAGCTGGTCATAGGGAAACGCGCATGGGTCACGTCCACCCCTTCCACGCCGTAGGCCGTCGCCATGTGCGTGTAGGCGGCCTCATACCAGCGGTTGTTCTCCTCGCGGCTGGGACAGTACATCAGCACGTCGAAATCGCTGGCAGTGTACATGCCTGCCAGCAGCCAGACGTCCAGCCCGGCGGCGTGGATCAGGTCGATCGCCTGGCGCAACTGGGGTTCATTGTGCGCTGCGCCAAAGTGCGGGCCAACCGACAGCATGGCGCTTTTGAACTCGGTCGTCGAGGGCTGCCCGTCGAGGTGGCGTGCGATGAGGCTGCGCACCCGTTCGGGCGAAGGCGGCGCGCCGTCGTAAGGGCTGTGGGCCAGCACATCGGGCGGCAGTTCGCCCGTATAGCTGAGGATCACCCAGTTCAGCCCGATCTGCTCGCGCAGCGCCTCCAAATAGCCAGGGTTGCGGACAATGGTCTCAGGCCCCAAATAGAGGCCCACACGCGGGGTCTGGCTCACAACATTCCTCCTGAGGGGTAGGGTCGCGCGGAAGCGACCCGGATGATGCAGCCGGCGATAGAGGCGACGAAATAGACAGCGGGCGCGGGGTTAGGGCTGCGGGCGCGCGACGCCGTAGATGCGGTAGCCGTTGATCAGGTGGCCGCCGTCCACGGCGATGCGTTGGCCGGTGATATAGCTGGATTCGTCCGACGCCAGAAAGACCGCCACGTTGGCGATCTCGGCGGGCAGCCCGGCGCGGCCCAACAGCACCGCTTCACTGGGCCAGGGCGCTTCGTCGTCGGCCGCGCGCGACTGGATCGGGCCGGGCGCGATACAGTTGGCGCGGATGCCGTAGGGGGCCAGGTCTTCGGCCAGCGAGATCGTGATCGACTCGACCGCGGCCTTGGCCGCGGCATAGGCGACGCAGCGCGGCTGCGGCACTTGCCCATTGACCGACGAGATGCTGATGATGTTGCCGCGCCGCGCCTGCACCATCACCCGCCCGACCACCTGCGAACAGATAAAGACCCCCGTCTGGTTGACCGCGATCACGCGCTCCCACACCTCCTGGCTCACCTCCAACAAAGGGCCGTTCTCGCCCAAGATGGCGGCGTTGTTGACCAAGATATCGATCCGGCCGTAGGTGTCGAGCGTGGTCTGCACCAGCGCCTCCACGGCAGTGCGGTCGGCCACGTCGGTGCGCACAAAGGCCGCCGTGCCGCCGGCGGCCTGCACCTCGGCGCAGGTGGTTTCGCCGTGGCCGGCGTCTTGGTCGGCGATCATCACCGCCGCGCCCTCGCGGGCAAAGGCATGTACAATCGCCCGCCCGATGCCCCGGCCCCCGCCGGTCACAATCGCTACTCGTTCGCGCAGTCGCATAGATTCCAAGGTCCAGTTAGCCGGTTTCCGGTGGTTCGAGGATTAGAAGATGCCCGGCAGGCCCATGCGTTTGGCAATGCGGTCGGCCCCCACCACCATGACCAACCCGACCACGCCGTTGAAAAGACCGGCGGCGGTGGTAATGTCGAAGCGCGCCCGCTGGATGCCTACCCGGTACATATAGGTCTCAATGATATCGCCCGTGGTGAGGACGATGGAGTTTTGCATGACAAAGATCTGCTCAAAGCCGACGTTAAGGAAGTAGCCGATCTGCAACAGCAGCAGCGTGGCGATGGTCAACGACAGCCCCGGCAGCGTGATATGGCGCATGAGTTTCCAGCGGTTGGCGCCGTCCATCACCGCGGCCTCATAGAGCGTAGGGTCGATAGTCGAAATGGTAGCCAGATAGATGATCGCGGCCCACCCTGTTTCCTTGAGCACCGCCGACAGGATCACCAGCGGCTGGAACAACTCTGGCTTCTGGAAAAAGGCGATCTTCTCAAACCCCATCTGCGCTAGCACGGCGTTGATCAGGCCATTGGCCGGAGAAAGCACAATATAGAGGATCGCCGCGTAGATCACCCAGGACAGGAAATGAGGCACATAGACTACGGTCTGAACAAACCGCTTATAGACCATGTGGTTGACCTCGTTGAGAAACAAGGCTAAGAGAATCGGTGCAGGGAAGGTGATCAACAGGCGCAACAGAGCAATATCAACCGTGTTCCACAGGGCGCGCATAAACATCGAATCGGAAAAGAGCGCCCGGAAATGATCAAAACCCACCCACGGGCTGCCCATCAGCCCTTTTGCCAGGTGGAATTTCTTAAAGGCGATGACGTTGCCCGCCATCGGGTAGAAGCGAAACAAGAAAAAGTAGGCAAATGGCAGCAGCAGCATCAGATACAGCAGCCGCTGATTCCACACGCGCACCGCCAGATCGCTCCAGTAGCCGCGCGTGCGTGGCTGTTTGCGTTTCAGATTATCAGAGACCGCTGACGTTGCCACGGCGTATCCTCATTTCCCAGGTAGGCGGCGGGGGCATCTCTGCCCCCGCCGTACGCGCCTGCCGGTTTAGCCGGCGTTGACCTGCTCGGTGATCTCCGGACCACCGTTCGATTCCCAGAAGCTGATCCATTCGTCCCAGCCCTGGTCCAGTTCAATCGTGCCTGCGACCGCCTGCGAGATGAACTCGCCAAAGCGAATCTGCAGCGCGGGCCACATCTCTTTGTCCGCCGCGACCGGCTTCTTCTTCTCAGTCAGCCGCACATATTCCTTGGCGATCTCGCGACCTTCCAACGCTGCCGGGGAGAACTTGGCGGCGATTAGGTCGTCGAAGTGCTGCTTCATATCCGCCGGGAAGGTGTTGAAGAGCGACTCGACTTGGCCCAACGGCGTCCACAGCCCGCCGAAGATCGTGATCTCCTGCACTTCGTTGGTCTTGTCGGTCCACTCCTTGCCCATGGCTTCCTTTTCGGCAGGGGTGAACTCCATACACCAGCCTTGTTCGTTCAACCCCTTATTGGTTACACCCAAGTGACCGTCGCAGACAATCTGCGCCGCAATTTCGGGGGTAAACATCCAGTCGACGATCTTCATACAATCTTCAGGATAGGGTGCATCCTTGGAGATCACATAGCACCAGGGCCAGCCCTCGCCGGTGAAGCCGCGTCCGCCCGGACCTTCCACCGCCGGCCCCGCCACAATCACGGCGTCCGGATGCACGGTGCGCGTCTGTACCTGATAGTTGTCCAGACCCGACCACGCGCCGTAGCCATTGCCTACGACACCGCTGGTAAACTTGCTAAGATGCTGGCCCAGCGGGATGGTGATCGATTCGGGGTGAAACAACCCTTCAGCCCAAGTGTCGCGCATCCAGCTCAGCGCCTCCTTCATCTGCGGCTGCACCCAGTCGAGGACGATCTGACCCTCGCGCGTGCGCCAGAAGCCGTTCATATGGTGGCCGACGGCGACACCAAAGGCATGGAAGATATCGTCGTCGAAACGAATCGTGTGGTAGAGCAGCCGGCCCCATGTATCCTCGGCGCCGTTGCCATCCGGGTCGCTCTTGCTGAAGCCGCGCAGCGCTTCGCGATATTCGTCGATCGTCTGCGGCACAGCCAACCCCAGCTTGTCGAGCCAGTCCTTGCGATACTGGGTCTCCCAAATGTTCAGATCATAGATGTTATGGGCTGCGGCATACTGCTGCCCGTCGTAGATCGAAGAAGCCCAAGCTTCCTCCGGCGTCGCGGCCAAGACATGCTGCCCAAAGTTTTTGAGCAGGTCGTCGGTGGCCAGCAGGATCTCTGCCTCCATCATCAAGGGGATGTCGTTAAATGCATTGCAGAACTGCAAATCCGCAATGTCGCCGCTGGCGACGGCCAGCGGGATCTTCTCCAAATAGCCCGCATAGCTCACCCACTGGTTGTCGATCTCGACATCGGGAAAGCTGGCGCGCAAGAGCTGCATCCGCTGCGATTGCTCGGATGCCTCCAGGCTGCCGCCGCCGATATGGGAAATTGAGACGGTTCGCTTTTCGCCTGCAGGCGCTTCGCCTCCCTCTTGGGCTGGAGCCGGCCCCGCGGTGGGCGCACAGGCAGCCAGATAGAAGCCGGCTGTGGTGATGCCCGCCAGTTTGAGCATTTCACGGCGTGTCAATAAGCGTGACATTGGATTCTCTCCATAGTGAATTGCGGTGAATCGCGGTGAATAAAAAGGATGGCCGACCTGGCCCAACAACCGGGCCGCAGCATTGCTACGACGCCCGCAGCCAAACCATAGCCCCTCGCGTGCAGCCTGGGTGAAACGGCTTTCAGCAAATCGCAGAAATCACAACGCTGCTATCACCTCCTTCACCCATGCCCGACTGCGACAAAGCTGCTCAGGGTAAAACTGGCTGGTATGCACACTCCTCAACCCTTGATCGCGCCGAGCATGACCCCTTTGATAAAGTAACGCTGAACAAAAGGATAGGCGAGCAACATGGGAATGGCCGCCAGCAACACACTGGCCGCTTTCAAGGCCTCGATCCCCGCCATGCGCTCGAACTCGTCGGGGCTGGCGGTTTGCGCGCTCAACTGCATCGACCAGATCATGTCGCGCAGGATGACTTGGAGCGGCTGTTTGTTGCCGTCGGTGATGAAGAAGATCGCAGGCAAAAAGAGATTCCAATTGGCTACGCCGTAAAACAAGGTCAGCGTAAGCAGCACCGGGGTAGACAGAGGCAGAATGATATAGATCAGCGTCTGGAAGTCGTTTGCGCCATCCATAATGGCCGATTCCTCCAGCTCGCGCGGCAGCGCCTGAAAGTAGCTTTTCAACACGATCATGTTAAACGTGTTGATCGCATAGGGCAGGATCAGCGCCGACCAACTGTCGATCATGCCAAACTGGCGCACGGTCAGATAGAAGGGGATCAGGCTGGGCGGGAAGATCATCTGAAAGATGACCAAAGACATCAGAATATTGCGTCCCGGCAGGTTCGGGCGCGACAGCGGGTAGGCGCAGAGCACGGTCATGATCATCTGCACCAAAGTGCCTGCTACGGTGATGATGAACGAGTTGCGGTAGGCCGTCCAAAATGACCCACCCACCAGCAGCCGGACATAGGCATCCAAGGAAAAGCCCACCGGCCAAACGTAGACCTCGCCCCGCTGGATAAACGCTTCGGCGCTAAACGAGCGGGCGATGGTGTGAAGGAAGGGGATGATGGCAATGAGGGCAAATAACCCCAAACCCAGATAGATCAGGAAGGTTTCAAACCGGTACCAGAGGCTGCGATTAGCGACCATGTATACCTTACCTGTATCATTTGGCGCGCCAACTGGAACACAAGGGCGCAGCCGAAGACATGAGTCAAGACAAGGAGAGGTGGCGCTCAAACGGGGAAGAAACGACCGCCACGCGTCGATAGATGTAGAAATAACGTGTCAGCAAGGAGATGCCTTAGGCTAACAGATCAGCCGAGGCATTGTCAAATGGGCTGAAAGCAAAACTGTAGGGCGGCAGCCGCAGCCCTAGCTGTGCCCATCGTCCCCCATCTATCCGGCCCGGCTCACTGCCGCACGCGCTGATGCAGCAATCCCTTCACGATCGAGAGCACGGCAAACGAAACAAAGAGCAAGATCACAGCCAGGGTCAGCGCGACCTCCAGTTTCAGCTCAAAGCCGATATAGATCGCCAGGGGCATGGTCTGTGTGCGGCCAGGGAAGTTGCCCGCAAAGATGATCGTGGCCCCAAACTCGCCCAAGGCCCGCGCCCAGGTCATCACCGCGCCGCCCAACAGAGCCGTCCCTGCCAGGGGTAGGGTGATCAGAGAAAAAACCTGCCAGGCGTTTGCCCCGTCCAGCGCAGCCGCCTGCTCCATCTCGGGGTCGATCCCTGCAAAACCGGCCATGGCCGACTTTACGAAAAAGGGCGCGGCCACAAAAATCTGCGCCATGATCACCGCCGTCTGGGTAAAGGCGATGTCCATCCCCCATTCGGAGAGATATTGGCCGACCAACCCGCGCCGGCCAAAGGTCAGCAGCAGCGCAATCCCGGCCACTGCCGGCGGCAGCACCATGGGCAAGTCGATCAATGTCTCCAGTAAATTCCGCCCGCGGAAGGAGCGGCGTGCCAACAGATAGGCAAAGGGCATGCCGAGCAGAATCGTCGCCAGCAACGAGGTTGTGGTGGTCACGACGCTCAACCCAATCGCCTGGGCGACTTCCGGCTGCACCAGGTGAGCGAATAGAGCCGCCGAATCTACACGCAACAAGAGCGCCAGCACCGGCACGCCCAAGAAAAAGATCAGCGGTAAACTCAATATGACGAGGATAACCGTCCGCCGCTCCACCCATAAACGCGGGCTGGGCATAGAAGGAAGACCACGCTGCGGCAACGATATGCCGGCCATCTAGTTGCCTAAATTCTTTCTCTACGTTTTCACAAAACCCAAACGTGCCTATCGCAGGCCGGCCCAAAGGCGGCGCTGTCGATACGCATGACACCGCTCATCCGCCACAGTATATCAACCAGCGGGTAGAAGACCAAGCCATCCACCTGGATAGTTGCCCAAACAGCCACGCCGCGACCCGCGATCGCGCGCTTCGCCATGGATGGGCCTATAATGGAAGGGCAAATGGTCATTCCGGCGCGCGACCGTGGCGACTTCATCTGGATATCAGGCGCGCCGTCTACTCAGGAGCAAGCTATGTCTACCAAAACCCTGTCAGACTATGCCTTCGAAACCAAGTTGGCGCTGCCCTATGAGGCAGCCATCGAGAAGGTGACCGCCGCGCTCAAGGAAGAAGGCTTTGGCGTGCTGACCAGCATCGACGTCAAAAGCACCTTCAAGCAGAAGTTGGATGTCGACTTTCGCAAGTATGCCATCTTGGGCGCGTGCAACCCCACCTTGGCGCATCGTTCGCTCAGCCAGGAGCTGGCGATAGGGCTGCTGCTGCCCTGCAACGTGATCGTCTACGAAGAAGAGGGCGACGAGACACACGCGGAACAGCATACGGTCGTCTCGATTGTAGACCCCGTCGCCATGCTGGAGGTGGCGAACAGCCCGGCGCTCGCGCCTGTGGCGCAAGAGGCGCAGGCGCGGCTGCGCCGCGTGGCCGCCGCGCTCGCTGCCTAGCGGAACCTTTGTCGAGGGGCTGCCGATCCGGGCGCTGCCCCTTCGACCTGCCCATTCAGGGCAGCATGAGCGCCGCGATCCCGTCCAGCACTCGATTGGGGTCGCGGCGCTCCTCATTGCTCAACGCCACGATCAGCAGGTCCGGCTCCAGATAGTGGCGCAGCCCGGCGCTGAACCCTTCGATGCTGCCGTTGTGACCTACCACTTTCCCCTGCGGCCCCTCGCCCACGACCCAGCCATAGCCATAGCCCTGCGCCAGGCCAGGCCCGGGGATTGAGGCGTGGGCCGTCCACATCTGCTCGCGCAGGTCGCGAGGCAGCAGATCCTCCCCCATCAGGGCGCGATCCAGCGTGTAGAGATCGTCTGCGCTGGCATAGAGGCCACCGGCGGCAAAGGGGATCGACATATGCAAAAAGGCGGCCTCACTGCCGTCGGGCAGATAGCCCACAGCCAGACCGCTCGCCATCGTGTCATAGCCGCTGTCGTCCATGCCCAGCGGCGCAAAGATCGCGTCCTGTATAAAGCCTGCATAGGGCTGCCCCGTCACCTGCTCGATCACCACGCCCAGGACAATATAGTTGGAGTTGCTGTACTCCCAGCGTGCGCCGGGCGCAAAGTCCAGCGGGCGATCGGCAAAGCGCGCCATCGTCTCCAGCGGCGTGGTCGCTTGGCCGGTCGTGGACGGGAAGTCCGCAAAATGGGTAAAGTCGGGGATGCCCGACGTATGGCTCAACAGGTGATGCAGCGTGACCTCGGCCCAGGCGGGCGGGCACGCTGCCAGGTAGACGCAGACCGGCTGCGTCACGTCCAGCCGCCCGGCAGCCTGAAGCTTGAGGATCGCCAGCGCGGTGATCGGCTTGGTGAGCGACCCCAGGCGAAAGCGTGTCTGTGGCGTGTTGGCGACACCGGCGGCGCTGCCAGCCAGCCCGTAGCCGCGACGCAAGACCACCGTGCCCTGGCGCGCCACCAAGACCGC
>QEUY01001065.1 GCA_003577365.1 Chloroflexota bacterium
CGTAGACCGTCCCCGCCACGGCGTTGTGGGCGCAGCGCACGAGCGCGCCCCCCGGCACGAGCCTGGCCGGCGGGTGCAAGACACGTCCGGCGACCCGGGTATGCAGCCGCTCGACCAGGGTCGCCGTGGCCGCAACGGCCGCACCGATCAGGGGCGGCAGGCCGAGCAGCCAACCCACTGCCTCTGT
Source organism: Chloroflexota bacterium (assembly GCA_003577365.1). GTDB lineage: Bacteria > Chloroflexota > Anaerolineae > Caldilineales > Caldilineaceae > QEUY01. The sequence goes on from QEUY01001065.1 coordinate 188, forward strand.
CCTTGCCCTCCCTCGCCGTGTCCCAACGCCCTTTGCGCCGTGCGTGGCCGCAGCTTGATTGACCGCAGCTTGGCTGACCGTATCTGTGCGTTTGGCTCGCATCTGCATCACTATACCCCTGAAACAAGCGAGACGCCTGCGCCCCTGCATCTCGCCGGCTGCACCTTCTTTGCCTGCGCTAAAGCATAGCATCTGACCGCGTATGACGCTACCCGCCCTCTCGCCCGGCCCGGCCTGGCCGACCGCCGCCGGCGGTGGGCAGTGGGAGTAGGCAGGCAGGCAGCAGGCTGAACAGCATCAGCGCCCGGCAGACAAACAGCCCCCAAACGAGTTCACCACCTGCCGGACGCTCTTGCGCAGGTCTGGCCTTTGGTATTGAGCGACGAGCGTGCGCCGATGTGAAGCCATAGAAAATCGCCCAGGGTACTCCCCCTTTCAAGGGGGTGGGGAATTGCGCCACTCTCCTGTCTCCCCAACTTGCAAAAACTAGTGGCATATGGTATGTCTGGGCTGTGCAAAGAACCGTTCGACTCGAACTGAAACCCACGCCCGAACAGGCGCAAGTCCTGAACGAGACGCTTGCTCAGTTCACGCAAGCGTTCAATCAGGTGTGCGCCGCCGGATGGGGACAGGGCGAGAAAAACGGGGTTCGTCTGCATCACCTCACCTACCGCGTGACAAAAGCGGCTTGTCCTGGCCTTGTCTCCGACCTGTTGATTCAAGCCAGAGTCAAGGCGACAGAAGCGTTGAAGTCGGCGGCGGCACGCGTCAAGCAAGGTCGCAAGACGACTTGCCCACAATCCGTACTCTGTCCCGCCCGCTACAACGTCCACACCTACAAGCTCCACTGGAGCGGCAGTTTCGTGCGCCTGTCCACCAGCAGCGGCAGGATGAACGTCCCGTTCAAGCTGCCCCGCTATGCGGCCAAGAACGTTGCTCAGAAACACCTTGCCGGGCTGGGTATATCTTTGTCCGGCGCGCTACTGTCAGATAGCGTATCGTGGCAGGCTTCGGCCTAGCGACAAGCCCCCCATTTGGAACAGCCCGTCTTCGGGCCTTTATCGGGGAGTACATGACACGGCTGCGGTTGGATCGGTGGCTGGCGGCAGATCGCGCCTCTTGCCCAGGCGGGCACGGTGACCTCCGCCCAGGTGATCACCGACCGCGACACCGGTCGCTCGAAGGGATTTGGCTTTGTCGAAATGAGCAGCCAGGCCGAGATGAACAAAGCGATCCAGATGTTCAACGGCAAAGAGTTGGATGGGCGCATGCTCACGGTTAACCAGGCCAAACCGCGTGAAGAACGTGGCGGCGGTGGCCGAGGGGGGGATCGCCGCGGCGGAGACCGGCGCGGCGGAGACCGGCGCGGCTGGTAAATCGCCAAGCCGGTATCTAAACCCGCAGCCACGCGTGCATCCAAGCGCAG
>QEUY01000091.1 GCA_003577365.1 Chloroflexota bacterium
TATTGGCGGCTGCCGATGCGCGTGATGTGCAGCCCGCGCAGCGCGGCAGGCTCCACCCCCGGCACGTTGACGTTGAGCAACGTCTGCGGCGGCAGCCCGCGCAGCAAGACCTGCTCGCCCAACTGCGCGGCGATCTCGGCGGCGCGCCGGTGGATCGCCTGCAAGTCCGCCGCGGTCTGGCCGGGGCCAACCGTGCTGACCGCGATCCCCGGCATCCCCTTGATCGTCGCTTCCATGGCGCAGGCGACCGTCCCGCTGTAGGTGACGTCGATGCCCAGGTTATAGCCGGCGTTGATACCGCTCACTACCAGGTCGGGCACTGCGCCCAGCACGCCCGCCGCAGCCAGGGCCACGCAGTCGGTAGGGCTGCCGCTGCTGCAGTAGGCCTCGCTGCCGTCGGCCAGCATCACGGTCTGCAAGCGCAGCGGTTTGTGCATAGTCTTGGCGTGGCTGGTCGCGCTCCAGTTGCGCTCCGGGGCCAGCACGATGACCGTGCCCAGCGCGGCCAACCCCTGCTTGAGCGCCAACAGCCCTGGGCTGTAGACGCCATCGTCATTGGTGACTAAGATCGTCGGCATCGATCGGCTACCTTGCTACCTTGTCTCCACTCGTTTACTGCCTGATCGCGCAAGCAGGGGCCGCCCCCCGTGGCGGCCCGTCTACCACGCGCACGCACTGGCCCGCAGTTCGCAGACGAGCAGGCACGGGGGCCTGTCCCGACCGATGCGCACTGTCGTAGGGGCCGCCCGCCGTGGCCGCCCGTCGCACACGGACAGGCACGGTCACGGACAGGCACGGGGGCCTGTCCCTACAGGTTGTGAGGCGCAGCATTTACGGCGTCGTCTTTTTCTCATGGCGCACATAGACGCGCACTTCATCGCTCATGGCAGAGTTGCCTGCCTCGTCCACCACCCGCACCTTGATCAGATGGCTCTCGAAGTAGACCCCGCCCGCGGTGCGAATCGCCATAAAGCCGTCGCCAAAGGTACGGGCGCGGCCCGGCTGTACATCGGGGTCATCGCTGGCAAAGCCCAACCAGTTCTGCGTGTCCGCCGCCTCGATCTCCCCAATATCGCGCATCGTGATCTTCCAACGCTCGTTGAAGGGCGCAACCGTGCTGGTGGCGAAGAGGTTGCCGTCGATGTAGTATTCCACCTTCTCCACCGCCCAGGTATCATTGGGCAGCACGTTGACGTTGATCTGCTCGTCCTTCTCCATGACAAAAAGCTGGTCGGGCCGCGGCTCGCTGATCACCGCCGTCGGCGGCGAGTTGTCGATCGTCACCGGCGTCGTCCACACCTTGGGGCCGTCGGGCCGGTTGACCGTCAGCCGCAGCGTATACAGCCCTTCGCCCAGGGCGGTGGTATCAAAGGTCTCCAAACGGGCGTTAGAGACCTCCTCCGAATGCTCCGGCCCAATCTGCACCCACTCCTGCGGCTCCAGCCCAAAGCCATATTCGACCCGATAGGGGCCGCCGCGCGCATTGCCGATGATCTCAAACTGCCCGCCGATATAGCCGTTGATCATCGGTGCAATGATGGCGGCGTCGGGGTCGAAGTCCGCGGCGCTGACCGCGGTCTGCTCGGTGGGCGGCTGGGCGATGCCGCTCTCGCGTACCCAGTCGGCCGCGGCCTGCGGCAAAATCTGATAGACGCGCGACTCGCGGCGCTCCGGCGGCGTCATCGGCGACGCCAGGTTGCCGGTCTCCTTATCTACCTCAAAGACCTGCCAGATATTGTCCGCAATCGTGGGTTCGGTCCCCGCCACAAAGATCTCGCTGCGCTGGCTGGCGCCGGGGCAGGAGGGCGTGGGCAGCAGCCCGCTCGGCATACAGACGGTGACGTTGATCACCCCCGGCGGGCGGTCATACCAGATCGGGGGCTGCCCCTCCAGATATTTGCGCATCACCGCATTCCAGATCGGCGCCGCGCCGTCCAGACCGGTGACATTTTCCATCGACTCGTTATCGGTATTGCCCACCCACACCCCGACCGTCACCTGCGGGGTGAAGCCCATCGTCCAGTTGTCCTTCCAGCCGTTGGTCGTGCCGGTCTTGGCCGCCACCTTGCGATCGGGCAGCGTCAACATCGTATTCGCGCCAAAGGCCGGCGCGCGCGCCACGTCGTCGCTCATGATGTCGGCCATGATATAGGCCACTTCGCTGCTAAAGATGCGCTCCGCCGAGGGCTTCTCATACTTCTTGAGAATGTTGCCAAAGCTGTCGCGCACCTGGAGCATCGAAACCGGGTTGAGGTTGCGGAAGCCGTCGCGGCGCTGCGTATCCAGCACCGGCTCCCCCACCATCACCCCCTGGTTGGCAAAGACGCTGTAGGCGTAGGTGTGGTCCAACAGCGTGACCTCGCCGCCGCCCAAGACCAGGCTCAGGCCATAAAAGTTGAGGCCGCGGTCCAAGCCGTTGATGCCCATGCGGTGCGCCATACGCAGCGCGTTCGCCACCCCCACCTGGTCCATCACGCGGATGGCGGGGATGTTGTAGGAGCGCGCCAGCGCGTTGCGCAGCGAGACCGGCCCATGATACTGGCGGTCATAGTTCTCCGGGCGATAGTAGCTGCCGTCCGCCTGCGGAAACGCCGTCGCCACATCCAAGATCATCGAGGCCGGGGTCATATCCTGCTGCAAGGCCGTCAGATAGACATACGGCTTAAAGCTCGACCCCGGCTGGCGCTGCGAGATGGCGACGTTGACCTGGCCGTCGATCTTCTCGTTGTTATAGTCCAGCGAGCCGACCATCGCCAGGATTTCGCCGGTATCGTTTTTGATCACGACCACCGAGGCGTTGCTGGCATTTTTGCCCGCCTCGACCAGCCGCGCCACCTGTTCGCGCGCCACCGCCTCTGCATAGCGCTGCAGTTCGACATCCAAGGTAGTATAGATCGTCAAGCCCTTCTTCCAGATAAAGTAGGGGTCCTCGGCAGTATTGAACTCCTGCTTCACCTGGTCGAGCACATAGAGCGCAAAATGAGGCGCGGTGAGGATGTCGAAGCGTTCGGCCACCGACTTGCGCAGCGTCAACGGCTGCTGGAAGGCGGCTTCGGCCTCCGCCGAGGTCAAATAGCCCGCCTCTACCATCGCCTGCAGCGCCAACCCTTGGCGGCGCTTGGCATCTTCGGGGTTGTCAATCGGGTTCAGCCCCGGATATTGGGGAATAGCGGCAAGCATGGCTGCTTCGGCGGCGTTCAGCTCGGTGCTGCTCTTGCCAAAGTAGACCTGGCTGGCCGCCTCCACGCCATAGGCAAGATTGCCATAGAAGTTATAGTTGAGATACCACTCCAAGATCTTGTCCTTGGGGTAACGCCGCGTCACCTCCATGGCCAAGATCACCTCCTTGAGCTTACGTGCATAGCTCTGCTGAGCGCGCTCTTCGGGCGGGATGATGATGTTTTTGATCAACTGCTGGGTGATCGACGAGCCGCCCTGCACCGCGCCCCCCTGGAAGTTGGAGACAAAGGCGCGCAGCAGACCGCGCACGTTGATGCCGGGGTTCTCCCAATAGTTGCGGTCCTCCAGCGCCACCGCAGCCTTAACGACCCAGGGCGACATTTCGCCGACCGTGACATAGGTGCGGTCGCCGCGGAAGGGCCGCGGGTCTACGCTCTCATAGAGCAAATAGTTGCCGGTGCGGTCATAGATACGCACCGTCTCAAACTCTTCCTGCTGCGATTCGATGATGCTGGCGTCGGGCAGTTGAGCCGCATAGGAATTGTAAATGCCATAGACCACGGCCACGCCGCCGGCGATTAGGGCAGCAATCGAACCAAGGATGATGGCGGCGAAAACGGCCGCGCTTTGGCCGATCCACAGCCACGGCTTCGGGCGCGATTGGACCGCACGGGTGCGTTTGCGCCGCGCCATCAAGATACGGTCATGCCGATCAAGTCGCTGCATAGCTCTAGCTGCTCTTCTCCACTACCAAAAAGTGGCTGATGCCCAAGGCAGCCAGCGGGGAATGCTCCAGTGCATAGGTCACCCGCCGCAGCCACCGGCCCGCTTGGGGCCACCGTGCGACGATATTGTCATAGCCGGGGAAGATCTGCGTATGCACCACCACACGCACCGGCTGCCCGACAAACAGGTCGCGCAACCCCTCGGCGGTGTAGACCCGCACATGCGGGGCCAAGCGGTTGCGCAGCGCATCGGGCAAATAGTTGATCAAAGGGGTGTTGCCAAAGTGATAGACCCCGCGCCAATAGTGGCCGTGAGTCTCGAAGGGATAAAACCGGTTGGGCACAAAGATCACCGCCCGCCCGCCCGGCTTGAGCACGCGCACCATCTCGGCTACGGCGGCACGGTCGTCGGCGACATGCTCCAGCACTTCATGGTTGAGGATCAGGTCGAAGCTTGCGTCCGCATAGGGCAGCGCCTCGCACACGGCCTGCTGGATCGGGGCCTGCGGCACATTGTGGGCGGCCTGGATCAAATAGTCTGGCTCCACGTCGATGCCATAGATTTCGTCTGTATAGGGCAGCAGGGCCTGGATATACATGCCCACGCCGCAGCCCTCTTCCAGGATTCGCCCGGCGCGGCGCCGGCCCCCGTCTAGCCCCCAGCGCACGATCATCTCCAGGCGGCGCTGCTGTCCGGCGCGCCAGACATAGCTGGGGTTACCGCGCAAGGCGGCACGCTCGCCGTGGCGCGCGGCTTCTTCGGTTTGCGGGTCAATCACGCGTCTTGGTCCCTACATGGATCGCCACCGAGCCAAACGTCAGCTCACGATAAAAAACGTGGCGCAGCCCGGCCAGTTCCATCATACGCTGCAGTTCCTTGGGCATCGGGAAACCGACCGTGCTCTGCGGCAGATAGCGATAGGCCTCCAGGTCGCCGCTGACCAGCCCGCCCAGCAGCGGCACCACGCGAAAAAAGTAAAACTGAAAGAGCGGCCCCAGCGGCGTATTCGACGGCGGCGTCGTCTCCAAGACCAGCACTCGCCCCCCCGGTTTGGTCACGCGCGCCTGTTCGGCCAGCGCGGCCACGCGGTCAACCACATTGCGGATCAAAAAGCCGCTGACCACGGCGTCAAAGGTATCGTCGGCAAAGGGCAGAGCAAAGGTGTCGCCTTGGACAAAGGGGACGGGGCCGGCAGGGTCTTTGCCCTGGCCCGCAGCCATCATCTCATAGGTGAAGTCGATCCCCACGGGAGAGGCCGGAGGCGACAGCCGCCGCGCCGCATAGGCAATATCGCCCGTGCCTGTGCCCACATCCAACAGACGGCCACGCGGCGGCAGGTCGCACAACGCCAAGAGCTGTCGCCGCCAGCGTTGATCCTGGCCGCCGGTCATCATGCGGTTCATCAGGTCATAGGTGCGGGCGATGCGCGCAAACATCCGGTTGACATAGACCGGCTTGTCGGCGGGGGCTGGCAGAATGGAGGGTTGTGCAGATCGATCCATCGCGATATCAACGGCTCTATAACGGTTCTATGCTCGCCCCTGCTTGCGCAGCGCCTGCATCAACAGCGCACTATCGTCGGTGAGCAGCGCATCCACACCCAGGCGCAGATAATAACCCAAGCGCGCCTCCGGTGTCAGGTCGAGCGGGGCCACGATGCTGCCCAAGCGGTGCGCCCAGGCAACATAGAGCGGGTTTGCCAGCAACAACGGCCAGGCCGGCCCCAACAGTTCCATGCCCTGCCGCGGCAGCGGGTTGTTCATCGTGATCAGCCCCGACGGGATGCCCGCGCCCGTCTGGCGAACGGCCTCCACCAACGCCGCATTAAACGACACAATCGCCGTTTTTGCCAAAACGCCATAGTCGGCAAGCAGATAGACCAGCCGCTTGGCGATCTCCGGCTGAAGAAAGCGCACGTCTTTCAGTTCCAGCAACAGCGGCGCCTCCCCCTTGGTCATGGCGAGCAGTTCGCCCAGCGTGGGGATCTGCTGCGTGCTCCATGTGTCGTCGGGGTTGCGCAGCCGCAGCCGCTTGAGCTCCGCCAAGGTCTGGGTAAAGATCGGCCCTGTGCCGTCGGTCATGCGCCCCAGGTGCGCGTCGTGAAACAGCACGATCGCACCGTCGCGCGTGATGTGCAGGTCGGTCTCCAGCACATCTGCGCCCTGCTGCAGCGCCAGCGCAAAGGAGTGCAGCGTGTTCTCCGGGGCTTGTTTGGGCATCCCGCGATGGGCAATGACCAACGGGCGACTGCGCTGACCGCGCGTGCGCCGGTATTCACCCCAATCCATAGAAACACTCCGTAGAAACACTCAGTTGGCGGTGTTTGGCGGCTGATCCATCATGCTTCGTGCATTGTACCACCGCCGCGCCCGAGAGGATCAATCTCCCCGCCAAAAAACAAAGCCCGCTGCGTGCGGGCTTCGGCCATAGGATAGAGCGGCAGGGGCGAGCAACAGCGGGGGCGATACGTACGTACGGACACGGTATACCGTGTCCGTACGTATGAGCGCGCCTCAGTTGGCGTATGACCCTCTCAGCGGGCGCTCACCCCTTGACCGAGCCGGAGGTCAGCCCGCCCACCAGGTATTGCTGGAAGATCAGAAAGATCAGCACAATCGGGATCGCACCGATCAGCGACCCGGCGGCGAAAACGCCCCAGCGGTTGGCGTACTGGTTCTGAATAAACAAGCTCAGCCCCACCGCCAGCGTGTAATTCTCCGACGTGGTCAGCATGATGCGCGCCAGCACATATTCCGAATAGGTGCCGATGAAGATCAACAGGCCGATCACCACCAGGATCGGGCGCACCAACGGCATGATCACCAGCCAAAAGGTCTGCCAGGAGCTGGCGCCGTCCACCGTAGCGGCCTCGTCCAAGTCGCGCGGGATCGAATCGAAGTAGCCCTTCGCCAACCAGGTATTGACCCCCAGCACGCCGCCCAGATAGAGCAAGAGCAGCCCGCCATGCGTATTGAGCGAGAGCCAGGGCACATATTCGCCCAACTGGCGCAGGATCACATACAGCGCCACCATGTTGAGGAAGTTGGGAAAGACCTGGATCAGCAAGATCGTCTGCAGCAACGAACGCCGCCCGCGAAAGCGAAAGCGCGAGAACGCATAGGCTGCCATCGCCGTCATAAAGACCCCCAACACCGTCGTGATCGCCGCCAGCTTGAACGAATTCCACATCCATGTGCCGAAGGGGAATGACGTGCCCTGCAGCAGGTTGGTGTAATTCTCAAAGGTAGGCCGATCCGGGATCAACTGCTGGTTCGCCAACGAGTTAGACGGGTCGATCGATGCCGAGAAGATCCAGACCACCGGGAAGAGCGCAAAGATCAACATGACCACGGCCAAGAGCAGACGCAAGATCAAGGCCATGCGCCGCTGCCCGCTGATCGTCCCGACCGAGGAGGTAAAGCGCCCGCTAGACATTTTCGGACCTCTCTTCCAACATGTTGGTGAAGCGGAACTGGAAGAAGGTGATCACCAACAGGATCAGGAAAATGACCACGGTGATGGCCGCGGCATAGCCCAGATCAGCGCCGCGCCCGCTGCTGAAGGCAATGCGGAAAGTGTAGGTCGCCAGGATGTCGGTGTGGCCGACCGGCGAAGAGGTGCCGGCCATCGGCGGCCCACCCTGGTTGTACAGATAGATCACCGTGAAGTTGTTGAAGTTGAAGGCAAACGAGGCCACCAACAGCGGCCCCACCGTGATCATCAGCAGCGGCAGCGTGATCCCCCAGAACTTGGCAAAGGGGCCGGCCCCGTCGATGTCCGCCGCCTCATAGACATCTTTGGGCAGCGCCTGCAGCGCGCCCGTGACGATCACGAACATATAGGGAAAGCCCAGCCAGAGCTGGATCAGCAGGATCCCCAGCTTCGACCAGATCGGATCGGCGAACCAGGGCGGCGTCCAGCCAAAGACATTGAGCATGAACTGGCTGATGACGCCGAACTGCGGGTTGAGCAGCCCCACCCAGATCGGCACGCTGATAAAGGCCGGGATCGCATAGGGAATGAGCAAGAGCGAGCGCAGCAGGTTGCGCCCCGGCATCTCCGGCACGTCAAAGACAATCGCCAAAAACATGCCCAGCGCAAAGGTGATCAGCACGCTGAACGCGGCAAAGAGCACCGTCCAAAGAAAGACGAGCGCAAATGGTTCGCGCAGCGACGGCGTGGTGAAGAGCCGCACGAAGTTGCGCGCGCCGATCCGCACCTGGAAGCCAGGGCGCAAAGTTGACCCGTCGTCGGCGGTGAAGGTGCCCTCGACGGGCCGGTAGACCTTACCGTCCTGCTGATCGACCATCACGTCCTGCTCGCCGTCATAGACGTAGCGCTGCTCATAGCGCGCCGCCTTGCCGATCTGCCGGTCGCTGACGCGGAAGGCATCGGGCGGCACGCCAAAGGTGAGCGCCACCAGCGCCGCCGTGTGGCGCAGACGCTCGATGTTGTTGAGTTGGCGGTAGCCGTCGATCTCGGCGGGCGGGTCGCCCTCCACCGGCTCCAGGGGCGCATCAGGCCGCGCAATGTACTGGGCGCTGCCGTCGGGCGCACGCAGCCAGAGCAGATACTGTCCATCCGGCGAGATATACGCCGTCCAGTCAAAGACGACGGCATCCTCGGGCAGAAAGGTCTCCGATTCGATCAGGCGGATGGCGACCGGCTTGGTCAGCAGATGCGCGTCGCCATAGTTGGTGAACGAAATATAGATCGTCGAGAGGATCGGATAGAGAACGATAATGATCAATAACGCCAGGCCGGGCGAAATCCAGCGCAGAGGATAGAGGTCTTCGACGAGAAAAACGGCGTTGATCAACAGCGTGACCAGCGCGATCACCGCGCCCAACTGCCAGACGCCGTCGCGAAACATCTGATAGACCAGCCAGATCGCGACCGCGTCGATCAGCGCCAGCCCACCCAGCCGGAACAGCCACGAAGCTATCGAACCGGTGTTGAAGCGTGAAGCAGGGGGCGCTTGCGCGCCCCCCGACTCCACTGACATGGTAGACATTTATCCGCCTGCAATCGCCGCGCGTATCTGTTCGGCGGCGTCTTTCATTGCCTTATCCGGGGCGACGGCCTGTTGGCCGATCAACTGCATGGCGTTGCCCCAAGACGACCAGACCGCCGACATTTCGGGGATGGCCGGCATGGGCAGGCCGTTGGCGCCCGCCTCGGCAAAGGCCTTGATATCGACATCCTCAATCGCATCGCGCACGGGCAGGAAGGCCGAGGGCCGCGGGTCGGCGTCAAAGATCGCCTGCATCGCGTCCTGCGTCGCCACAAACTCCTGCAAGAAGGTCTGGGCCAAGAGCGGGTCCTTGCTGAAGGCGCTCACCATAAAGCCCTGCACCCCCAAGAAGGGCTGCGCTTCCTGCGTCTCACCCGGCAGCGTGGTCACCGCATAGGGCACGCCCGACTCGCGGATGCGCGGCAGCGCCCACGGCCCGGTGATCATCATGGCCGCTTCCTTGTTCTCGAAGGCGGCGTGCATCAGGTCATAGTTGATGGCCGCAGGTCATAGTTGATGGCCGCCCCCGGCGTCAGATGCCCCTCTTTATACATCGAGTCGAGCCAGGTGGCCGCCGCAATGCTGCCCTCGCTGTCGATCCCAATGTCCTCCGGGTTGTAGCCTTGATCGGTCAGCCCAAAGACATAGCCGCCAAATGCCGTCATGATCGGGAAGAAGTGATAGGGGTCATTCTCCTGAATGATGAACCCTTGGTTCGCCGTCCCGTCGGCCTTGATCTGCTTGGACACCTCCTTGACCTGCGTCCAGGTGGTGGGGACTTCGGTCACGATCTCCGGGTTGTAGACAAAGGCGACATTCTCGGTGGCATAGGGCATGCCATAGAGCTTGCCGTCATATACAAAGGCCTGCACCGCGGCGGGTAGGAACTGATCTTGCTTGTCGCCCAGCGAGATTTCGGCCAGCAGCCCATTTTCGACCAGCTCCCCCAGCCAATCGTGCGCGCCGATGATGATGTCCGGGCCTTCGCCGGTCGGAGCCGCAACCTTGAAGTCATCGCGGATGTTGGCAAACGCCCTCTCGGTCACGACGACGCCAATCCCATACTGCGCCTGGAAGTCTTCGGCTAACTGCTTGAGCACCGGGGAACGTGTATCGTCGGCCCAGATCGTCAGACCGACCCCCTCAGCGGGCGCGACCTGCTCGGCGGCGGCCCCTGTCGATGTGGTCGCCTCGGTCGTCGTGGCGGCCTCGGTGGCCGTGGTCGCTTCCGTGGCCGTCGTCGCTCCGGTGCCGGTTACTTCTTCAGCCGCTGCAACAGCCTCTGTGGGGGCTGCGGTTGCCTCCGCAGGCTGCGCGGCTGCAGGCGCTTCCGGGGCCGCGCCGCCCCCGCCGCGGCTCGGACAAGCCGCCAAGAGCATCGCGCTGATCAGCAGAACCGCCAGCACGATCCAAGTCTTGACTCTTTGCATACTCAGACTCCTTCGCTATTAGGTTGCGATTGGATAGAAAAGAAGAACTAGTCGACGAGACCCTGAGTGGCTTTGCAATCAGCCGGCGCTACGCTGGCAGCGCCCCATCCAGGTGCATTTTTCAGACGTGTCACACGCGGTATGGGATTACGCTGCACTATAATTGTACAACAAATCGCAACGTTGAAACGTCCGCTAAATTCCACATTTCGGGCGCATTTTGCGGTGCGGAGTGCCCATCCGTATCATGCTCCGTCTTAAAAATCACACAGACAGGCACGGGGGCCTGTCTGTATGGTGTGGGCGGCCACGGAGGGCCGCACCCTACGTATATCCTTGCGCGATCAAGCAATCAACAGCATCACAAACAACCAGGGGCAGCCGGCGGCTGCCCCTGGTTGCCAAACGATTGACCTGTCTACACACT
>QEUY01001066.1 GCA_003577365.1 Chloroflexota bacterium
GTCCATGCCGGGCCACTCCTCGCGCCAGACAAAGCTGCCGTCCTGGCGCGTATAGCGCGCTTGGTAGAGCGGGGCCGCCTCGTTCATCGCCGCGATCAGATGGCGCTGGCGCAGCGCCCAGTCGGGCAGGGGGGCGACGGCTGCTGCCTGGATTGTAGCCAAATTCATGCCCTGTGCTCCTTGATGGTTCCGTAAGGTGAGTGGAGAAGGTCTACAGCCGGAAGATCGGCTCTACGCCGGCCATGATGGCGTCGATTTCGGCGCGGTCATAGTCGTCGAGCGTCTTGCCGGGGGCGCGCGCGACGCGCGTCTTGAAGATGCCGCGGCGGTAGAGCACTTCTTTATAGACCGCCACGCCGTGCATGCGCTCGAAGTTGATCAGCGGCAGAATCTGGTTAAAGAGGCGGCGCGCCTCGGCTTCCTTGCCCTGTTCGAGTAGGTCCCAAATCTGCACCTGGACATCGGTCGCCTGGCAGGCGGGCATGTTGCCGTGTGACCCGCGGCGCGGTACTCGTCGAGCAGATAGATGCCGCCCTGCCCGCCAAAGACCCCCTTGCAGGCGTCGCCCGCCGCGGCCAGCGTGGCGCTGATCTGGCGTGGCTCCGGCAGTGTCTCTTCTTTGATATACTCCACATGCGCCAGTTCGCGGCACATGCGCGCCAGCAGTTGGGTGGACATCGGCGTGCCCGCCGGGCCGGCGTAGTTCTGCACACAGATCGGGATGCCGACGGCCTGGTCAATCGCCTTGTAGTACTGATAGCAGCCCTCGGCGTCGGGGTGCAGGATGGGCGGCGGCATCAGCATCACGCCGTCGGCGCCGGCCTGCTCGGCAAAGCGGCTCAAGGCCGCCGCGGGCAGGGCGTGGCCGTGCGTCGTCGCCGCCACCACAGGGATCTGCCCCGCGGTCTCCTGGACGACGATCTCGATCCAGCGTTTGCGCTCGTCGTCGGAGAGCGTGGGGAACTCGCTGGCGTTGGCCGGGCCGACCAGCCCATGCGCGCCTGCCTCAATGCAGAAGCGGATCTCGCGGCGCAGGCTGTCTTCGTCCAGCTCATAGGACTCGGTGAAAGGCGTGACGACGATCACAAAGATGCCGCGCCAGGGTTTTGCCATGGGGAGCCTCCATCTAGGGATGGGCGTTGGAGAGTCGGGTTAGCTGAGCCAGCGGTCAAACCAGTCAAACGCCTCGGCCTGCATGGGTTCGTCGAACTTGTGCGGGCCGGGGTAATAGGAGCAGTGATAATGCTCCGCTGCGCCTGCCTTGGCATAGACCTCGGCCAAGATGCGGTCGGCGGCCTGCATTTCGGGCAGCGTAAAGAGCGGGTCTTCGGTGTTGTTTTGCACCAGCGTGGGCAGCGGCACGCGCAGCCCCAGGATCTCCGGGTAGTCGAGTTCGTTGGGCAGCAGCGGCACATAGCACATCCAGGTGTGGGTGTGGCATTTGTTGAGCAGATAATCGCGCCAGGTGGTCATCATGCCGGCGCAGACCGCGGCTTTGATGCGCGCGTCCAGCCCGGCGAGCATGACTGTGCGCAGCCCGCCGCCGCTCAGCCCGCCGCAGCCGACGCGCGCTGCGTCCACGTCGGGCCGCGCGCAGAGCACATCCAGGGCGCGCTGGTCTTCGGCGCTAAAGACGCCCGGCCAGGTCGTGCCTGCCGAAAAGAGCGTCTTGGCCATGATATGTTCATGGTTGGCGGCCCAGCGGTTGTAGGCGGCAATCGAGTCGGGGTCGGCGGGGTCGCCGTC
>QEUY01000092.1 GCA_003577365.1 Chloroflexota bacterium
GCCGGCCATGACCAAGATCAGGCCGGCGATACGGCGGACGACGAAGCGCAGCATAGCGGTCTTAGGGATTCGCCCATGGGCGTTGGGGCGGGCAGCCTTCTATCGGCGGCTGTCCGCCCCAACAGGCTCGGCTATTTGCTGATGTTGGCGAAGGTGATGTTTGGTGTGTCGACCGGGTCGAAGACAAAGCCGGTCACGTTGCTGCGCAGGCCATAGGTGCGCAGCGGTTGATAGAGCATGATATAGGGGCCTTCGTGCGCCACCCGCTCTTCGATCTGGGCATACAGTTCGGTGCGCGCCGCCTCGTCCAGTTCAATCGCTGCCTGCTTGCCCAACTCGGCGATCTCCGGGTTATCCCAGCCGTTGCGCCAGGCAATCGACTTGGCCTCATAGTTGGTGAAGGGCGTCACGTTGCCGTCGGGGTCGGGGAAGTCGGGACCCCAGTTGATCAGCACCATCTGCCCTTCCTGGGCGCGGTAGATGTTGAGCAGTTCGGACTGCTGCGTCTGCTGGATGTTGACGGTGAGGCCGATCTGCGCCAGGTCGCTCTGGAGCTTGGCCGCAATCACGCTCCATTCCAACCCGCCGGGCGCAGGCCCTACCGGGATCAGGAGATCAAGTTCAGTGCCTTCGCTCACGCCGGCCTGCGCCAAGAGGTCGCGGGCCTTGTCGAGGTCTTGGGTAAAGTAGGTTTCGCCCGTATGGCCCAGGAAGCCCGCCGGGATGATCTCCTGCACTACCTGCCCATTGCCCGCCAGCAAGGTCGTGATGTCGTCATAGTTGATGGCGTAGCGGATCGCCTCGCGCGCTTCCGCCTTATCCAGCGGCGGCTTGAGCACATTCATACCGACATAGATGAGCAAGGTCGACTGCCCCTTAACCAACTGCACGTCGGGGTTGCCTTCCAATGCGGCCGCCTGCTCTGCGCCCAAGTCCTTGACGATATCGGCATCGCCGGTCTCGATCAGCGCCTGCAGGTTCGCCAACTCGGTCACGTTTTGAATGATGATGCGCTTCATCGCCGGCGCTTTACCCCAGTAGTTTGGGTTGGCGTTGAGCGTCACCTGCACGCTGCGCTCCCAGGCATCCAAGACATAGGGCCCGCTGCCGGCAGAATGGTCGTTGAGCCAGCTTTCGCCCATGTCGCTGCCCAAATTGGCTTCGACTACGGCCTTTTCCACCACGGCGGCTGTCGTGAAGGTCAGCACCGAAAGAAAGACCTGCGGGCTGACCGTCTTGGGCAGCTTCACCTCGACAGTCTGGGCATCCACCGCCGTCATATTCTCTTTGGTCAGCTGCGCCACGTCGATCAACAGAAAAGCCGGCGACTTGTTGATGTCGATGGCGCGGCCCCAAGAGTAAACAACATCGTCGGCGGTGACCGGGTTGCCGCTGGCGAAGGTAGCCTTGGGGTTGAGTTTGAAGGTCAGCGTCCACATGTCGCCGCTGTCCACGACCTCCCAAGATTCGGCCAGCAGCGGCTTGATCCCCGGCTGGCCGGGATCAAAGCTGACCAAGGTCTCGTAGATGCTACCGGCGACCTGGATGCCGCTAAACTCATAGACGACTGCCGGGTCGAGCGTGATCAGGTCCGTTGCGTCGCCCGAATAGATGAGTGTGTTCTCGCGGGTCACTTCCTCCGGCTGGGCGGCTTCCCCGGCGGAGGTTTGCGCGGGGGCCTCTGCCGCGGGCTGTTCGGCGGGCGCGGCGGCTGGGCCGGCTGCGGTACACGCCGCCAACCATAAAGCCGCAACCACCGCCAAGACGATCAACCCGCAACGCTTGAACAGAGATGAACGCAGAGTACGGCTTTCAGATGGCATGTCGGTTCTCCTGTGGACTCCGTGTTTCTGGGCAAAGCGCAAATTCGGCTCATTATACATGATACGATCTTCGGAGAAAACTGCTCTTTGCAGACCCTTCCTTCGCCCGCGTCGAGGCCCTGCCTGCTGCAGGCGGACCGCGCCCAGCAGGACGCACAAGCGGGAGATATCGGGACATTTAGCCCTCCCTCCCCCTGTCGGCTGTCACTCGAACCGCCCGCGCAATACAAGTACAATAGCTCAAAATCGTGATACTTTTCACAATTCACCCCCGCATCTACACTTCATCGTGACCCTCAACAGCTTGGGGAAGGGACTCTATGGATATCAACCAACCGCAACACGGCGAGACAGAATTCTCCCGGCGAAGCTTTCTCAAGTGGAGCGCAGCCGCCGGGACCACGACCGCGCTGCTTTCGGCTGCCGACTTGGCATTCATGCCCGCACGCACAGACACCCATGCGCAGAACGCAGCCGCCGATCGCAAGATCGTGCGTACCTGCTGCCCAGCGCACAACTGCGGCGGGCGCTGCCCGATCGTGGCGACCGTCGAAGACGGCGTGGTCGTCCGCCTGGATTCGGATGACCGCATCTACGACGAGGCCGACGACCCGCGCATCTTGGCCTGCTCGCGCGGCAAGTCCTACCGCCGCCGCCTCTATCACCCCGACCGGCTCAAAACCCCGATGAAACGTGTCGGCGAGCGCGGCGAAGGCAAGTTCGAGCCGATCTCATGGGAAGAGGCCATCGACCTGGCCGCCAGCGAGATCAAACGTGTCAAGGAAACCTATGGCCCCAGCGCCCTCTTTGTGCCCTACGGCACGGGCAGCTATCAGCAGGTCAACGGCTCGCACATCGGCCAACGTCTGCTCAACCTCTACGGTGGGCGGCTGGACTACTACAACAACTACAGTTGGGCGCAGATCCAGCGCGCCACCCCGACCGTCTATGGCACACAGGTCACCGGCAACCAGCGCCAAGACTGGCTCAACTCCAAGTACATCATTATGTGGAGTTGGAACCCTGCCGAGATGATCGACGGCAGCAACAGCGCCTGGTTCATCAAAAAGGCCAAGGAAAACGGCGCCAAGGTCGTGGTGATCGACCCGCGCAAATCGCTGAGCGCGGTCAGCCTGGCCGACGAGTGGATCCCCATCCGCCCCGGCACAGACGCCGCGCTGATGTCCGCCATGGCCTATGTGATGATCACCGAGGAGTTGTACGACAAAGAGTTTGTCGCCACCCACTGCGTGGGCTTCGACGAGACGCAGATGCCCAAGGGCTATGAGACCGAAGAGAGCTACAAGGATTATATCCTGGGCACGCGTGACGGAACCCCCAAGACGCCCGTATGGGCCGAGGCGATCACACGCATCCCCCGCGCCAAGATCACCCAACTGGCGCGCGAATATGCCACCATCAAGCCCGGCGTGCTCTATCAAGGCTATGGCATGCAGCGCCGCGCCTATGGTGAACAACCCGTGCGCGGCGGCTGTGTCTTGGCGGCCATCACCGGCAACGTCGGCATCCCCGGCGGCTGGGCCAGCGGCATCGCCTTCCAGCCCACCCCCGGCCCCTTCTGGACGGCCATGCCCCTCGGCGACAACCCGGTCAAAACCAGCATCCCCTGCTTCCTCTGGACGGAAGCAGTCGTGCGCGGCACAGAGATGACCGCGGCGGACGGCGTGCGTGGCGCAGACAAGCTGGACAACAACATCAAGCTGCTCTACGCCGTGGCCACCAACTGTCTGGTCAACCAGCACGGCAACATCAACCGCAGCGCCGAGATCCTCAAGGACACCAGCAAAGTCGAGTTCATCATCGTCCAAGACCAGTTCCTCACCTCCACCGGCAAGTTCGCCGACCTGCTCCTGCCGGCCTGCATGGGCTATGAGACCTACGGGCTGCAGGATGGCTGGAAATATGGCGAGGAAGTGATCTTCATGCCCAAGGTCGTCGAACCGGCCTTCGAAAGCAAGAGCGACTATCGCATCTGCGCCGAGATCGCCGAAAAGCTGGGCATCGGCGACGCCTTTACCGAAGGCCGCGACGAGCGCGGCTGGATCGAATGGATCATCGAGAACAGCTATCGCACCGGCTGGTTCCCCGACATCCCCACCATCGACGAGTTCGAGCAGCAGAACATCAACGTCTACAGCGTGCCGGTCACCGAACCGGCGATCGCCTTCGCTGACTTCCGCGCCGACCCCGAGGCCAATCCGCTGCCCACCCCATCGGGGCTGATCGAGATCTTCTCGCCCGAGCTTTTCGACATGAACCAACCGGACGAGATCCCGGCTGTGCCCAAATACATCCAAGAATGGGAAAGCCCCTTCGGGCCAGAGGCGGAGAAGTATCCGCTCTCGGCCATGGGCCACCACTACATGCACCGCGTGCATTCGACCCACGACAACGTCGATTGGCTGGAAGAAGCCTTCCCCCAGCGCGTCTTCATCAACCCCATCGACGCCGCCGCGCGCGGCATCGCCGACGGCGACCTGGTGCGCGTCTACAACGACCGGGGCACGATCGTCATGCCCTGCCGGCTCACCCAGAAGATCATCCCCGGTGTGGTGGACATCCCCACCGGCGGCTGGTGGACGCCGGACGAGAACGGCATCGACCGCCGCGGTGCGATCAATGTCTTGTCGTCCGAACGATGGTCGCCCCTGGCGTTTGGCAATGCCCAACACACGATCATGGTGCAGATTGAGCGAGAACAGGCCTGAGGGAGAAGAGCAACATCATGGCAAAGAAACAGCTAGGCTTCTATATCGATCTGCGATCCTGCTCCGGTTGCAAGGCCTGTCAGATCGCCTGTCGTGACAAGAACGGCACCAACGTGGGCGTCCTGTGGCGGCGCGTCTATGAGGTCGGCGGCGGCGACTGGGTGCAGCAGGGCGAGGCCCTGGTCGACAACACCTTCCACTACTTCGTCTCGTCCGCCTGTTCGCATTGCACCGATCCGGCCTGCGTGCCGGTCTGCCCCACCGGCGCGCTCACCAAGCGCGACGAGGACGGCATCGTCTCGATCGACTCCAGCCGGTGCATCGGCTGCCGCTACTGCGAATGGGCCTGTCCCTATGGCGCGCCGCAGTTCAACGCCGAAACGGGCGTCATGTCCAAATGTGACTTCTGCAAAGACTATCTAGCCGAAGGCAAACCGCCCGCCTGCGTCGCCTCCTGCCAGATGCGCGTGCTCCAATATGGCGACATCGAGGAGCTACGGGCAAAGTATGGAAGCGCGGGGAATATCTATCCCTTCCCCGACCCATCGATCACTCAGCCCAACACGACCTTCACGCCCCACAAAGACAGCGTGAGCTCCGATAACCGAAGCGCCGCGATTCTCAACCCAGAGGAAGTGTGACCATGAACGTAAGTGAACTAGCCTTGGTGGTCTTCACCATCGCCGCGCAAATGTCGGTGGGCGCTTTCCTGGTGCTGGGCGGCGTTCACTTTTTCGCCACCCGCTTTGCGGGGGCGGAGGAAGCCGATAAGCTCAGCGACCTGGCGCTGCTGGCGATCGGGCCGGTGCTGGCCTTGGGCCTGTTGGTCTCCGTCCTGCACCTGGGCAACCCACTCAACGCGCCGCGCGCCATCATGCATCTGAGCACCTCGTGGCTGAGCCGCGAGATCCTCTTTGGCATTCTCTTTGCGGGGTTCGGCTTCCTCTTCGCCATCCTGCAGTGGCGCAAGATCGGCAGCCCGGCGCTGCGCACTGGGGTCGCCCTCATCGCCGCCGCGCTCGGCGTTGGCCTGGTCTTTTCCATGGCGATGGTCTACTATTCGCTGCCCGCGGTGCCCGCCTGGAATACCTGGGTCACGCCGGCCTCGTTCTTCACCACCACGCTGCTGCTGGGCGCGCTGGCGATCAGCGCCGCCTTTGTCGCGGCCTATGCCTATCTAAACATACGCAACCAAGCGCAGAGCGAGAAACAGCGCGCCATCCTGGCGATCACGCTGCGCTGGATGGCGCTGATCTCGCTGGTCATGCTTGGCCTCCACTTCGTGATCCAGCCGCTCTACCTGGCCTATCTAGCCGTCAGCGGCCCAACGGCAGAGGTGAGCGCGTCCATCCTCATCCAGCAGTTCGGGGTTCTCTTTGCCACGCGCCAGGTGCTGCTCTTCCTGGGCGCAGGTGTCTTCAGCCTCTTCACCTATATGGTGGCGCGCGATGCCAAAAACTTCCGGCTGGTAAGCACCCTGGCCTATACCGCCTTTGCGCTGGTGCTGGTCGGCGAAGTGATCGGGCGCTATCTCTTCTACGCCTCGTTCGCACGCATCGGCCCGCTCTGATCCGCACACACCAGGGGCCGGAATCGATTCCGGCCCCTGCCCCTCTCAACGGCGGTTGCTTGCACCAACAGATGGTGATAAGATAGAGCCGCGCTGCTCCCTAACATCGCGCACACCGCTTGTTTGTTTCCTGTTGACCTATATCGACCATACGGACAGACGTCCTCGCCGGGGCGTTTGCGCCAAGCTGTGCGGTTTCCCCCTCAAAGGAGGTTCTATGGAGTCGAAGGCTTTCGATTTCGTGATCGGCATCGGCGGCGCGGCAGGCCAGGGGATCGCCACCCCCGGCAATATCCTGGCGCGCACCTTTGCGCGGCGCGGTATACACCTGTGCGCCTACAATGCCCATCAGTCGATCATCCGTGGCGGGCACATTCTCCTCATGCTGCGCGCCGCCGAGCACCCGATCCACAGTCACGGCGATAGCCTGGACCTGCTGCTCTGTCTGAACCAGGACACCATGAACCGCCATCTGCGCCACATGCGGGCGGGGACCTGGGTCCTCTTCAACGGCGATGACATTGTGCCCGGCGCGGCTGCCGACGGCGTACACCTCTGCCCGCTGCCGGTGGGCGAGCTCACCAACAAATCGCGCAACAAGGTGATCCAAAACACCGTGGCGCTCGGCGCGATGATGCGCATCCTGGGGCTAGACTTGGAGACGCTTGAATCGGCCCTGCAGCGTGAGTTTGGGCGCAAGGATCAGGCCATTGTCGACGAAAACCTGGGCGCAGCCCGCGCCGGCTTCGAACACGCCCAGGCCCATTTTCCCCCCCTCGAGCCGCCGATCCCCACCGGGCGACAGCCGCTGGCGATCTGGAGCGGCAACGACGCGTTAGCCATGGGCGGCGCAGCGGCAGGCGTCAAGTTCTACAGCGCCTACCCGATGAGTCCCGCCAGTGGCATCCTGCATTGGATGGCCGCCAACGCCCGCGACCTGGGGATCATCGTGCGCCAGGGTGAAGATGAGTTGGCGGTCGCCAACATGACCATCGGCGCGGGCCATGCCGGGGCGCGCGCCATGTGCGCCACCTCCGGCGGCGGCTTCGCCCTGATGACCGAAGCCATCGGCATGGCCGCCATGATGGAAGTGCCCGTGGTCTTTATCAACGTCCAGCGCGCCGGCCCTTCCACCGGCGTCCCTACCAAGACCGAGCAGGGCGACCTGTGGCAGGCGCTGGGGGCCAGCCAAGGCGACTTCGAACGGTTTATCGTGGCCCCGCACAATGCGCTGGATGCCTATCGCACCATGGCGGAGCTGTTTAACTTGGTGGACCTGGCGCAGTGCCCGGCCATCTTGATCTCCGACCTGCTGCTCTCGGAAGGCACCTTCAGCGTCGACCCCGACGCCGTTGACTTCCACCCGGTCATCGACCGCGGCGCGTTGATCACCCAAGCCGCGCCGGCAGGCACAAACGGCAGCAATGGGGATCACGGTGATCACGGCAGCAGCGGCTATCTGCGCTATCAGAACACCGAAACCGGCATCTCGCCGCGCGCCATCCCCGGACTCGAAGGCTACGTCTATGTGGCCGCCAGCGACGAACACGACGAAGACGGCGTCCTGATCAGCGACGAATACACCAACCCCTTCAAGCGGCGCATGATGGTGGAGAAGCGCGCGCGCAAGTTCGCCCATGTCGCGCAGCAGGTCCCGGCCCCGCAGCTAGAAGGCCCCGCCGACGCCGAGGTCACGCTGATCACCTGGGGGTCGACCTGGGGCGTTGTCACAGACGCGATCAAGCAGCTCGCCCAAGAAGGCATCAGCGCCAATCACTTGCCCATCAAGTGGATCGTGCCTTTCCACGCCGACGAAGTATCTGCCATTCTTCAGCGCGCCAAACACACGATCATTGTCGAGAACAACTACTCCGGCCAGTTCGCGCGCTATCTGCGCAGCGAGACCGGCTTTGCCCCCAACGGGCACATCCGCAAGTACGACGGCGAGCCGTTCCTCCCGCACCACATCGTCGAGGGCGTCCGCCGGCAGCTTGCCGGCGAGACCACGCACGTTGTACCCGAGCAAGAGTTCCACGTCTAGGAGACGCCAAGCCATGACAACATCTGCTAAACCGACAATAGGTCGTGTCGAATCCGCGGCGGTGACGCTCGATGCCAAGGATTTCAAGGGCAAAGTCAACCCCGACTGGTGTCCGGGCTGCGGCGATTTTGGCGTGCTGAACTGCGTGCAGCGGGCGT
Source organism: Chloroflexota bacterium (assembly GCA_003577365.1). Classification (GTDB taxonomy): domain Bacteria; phylum Chloroflexota; class Anaerolineae; order Caldilineales; family Caldilineaceae; genus QEUY01. Next base: position 8,322 of record QEUY01000092.1, read on the forward strand.
GCGCCGAGCTGGGCTTTCGGCCCCATGAGCTCCTCGTCGTCAGCGGGATCGGCTGTTCGTCCAACTTCCCCGGCTTCTTCAACGCCTACGGCATGCACACCCTGCATGGCCGCGCCCTGGCCGTCGCCACCGGCGCCAAGATGGCGAACCAAGACTTAACCGTCATTGTCACCGGCGGCGACGGCGACGGCTACGGCATCGGCGGCAATCACTTCACCCACACCGCGCGGCGCAACGTCGACCTCACCTATCTGGTCATGAACAACCAAATCTATGGCCTGACCACAGGGCAGCTTTCCCCCACCAGCCGCGAAGGCATGAAGACCAAAAGCTCGCCCTTTGGCAGCGTCGAAACGCCGGCCAACCCGATCCTCACCTCGATCATGGCGGGCGCGACTTTTGTGGCGCGCGGCTTCAGCGCCGACGGCAAACACCTGGTCGACCTGATCAAACAGGCGATCCAGCACAAGGGCTTCTCACACATCGACATCTTCAGCCCCTGTGTCACCTTCAACCATGAAAACACCTTTGCCTTCTTCCGGCCGCGCGTCAAACACCTAGAGGACATCGGCCATGACCCCGGCGACTGGAAGGCGGCCTGTGAACGGGCCATGGAGTGGGGCGACACGATCTATACCGGCGTCTTCTACAAGACCGACGAGAAACGCTCGCTCGACGACAAAGAGCCGGTGCTCGAAGGCGCGCCGCTGGTGCATCGCCCATTGGGGCTGAGTTCGGAACAGGCGCACAAGCTGCTGCAGCGCATGTTATAGGCCGAGACGCAGCCGAGGCACTCTGACAGGATTTTCGCCTCGCAAGGCGTAGTTGCAAGGAGTGAAGGATCGATGCAGACGGAGACGCGGTCTGATACCCACACTGAAGTCAGTCTGGCGGGGAAGCGGGTGGCGCTGGCACGCGGGGCAGGCGAAGCGCACACGCCCGCCGAAGCGCTGCACGCCTTGGGGGCGGAGCTGGTCTTCTACCCCGTGCTCGAACGGCTGCCCCCCGCCGACCTCTCGGCCCTCGACCAGGCGCTCGACCAGGCGCTGGCGGGTCACTACACCTGGCTGC
>QEUY01000093.1 GCA_003577365.1 Chloroflexota bacterium
CTATATCTCGGCGTTGTGTGGCAATCGCTTGTAATCTCCCCGCGTACCTGCTATCTTGATCATATGATGACTTGATCGCGAGGGAAGCGCGCCATGGGCGTGTCTGGACGCGGCGGTCTCGTCTTGACCGCAATGACCGGGAACAGGTAGATCCTCGCCAGGTGCTTTGGCTATGACACTACCATGCCAACAGGGCATGACAATAGGGTGAGAGAGGAAGGTTACGACCATGAAAGGCCTGAAAAAAGAGAAACTGCAGAAGCAGGTGATCCGGCTGGGCCGCGAGGTGGCAGACTGGCTGGCCGAGATGACAGAAGAGGATGTGCAGCAGTTGGAAGGCAAGCTGGAGCAACTGGTCGGCAAGCTCCAGAAGGAGTATGGCTGGACTGCGGCGCGCGCCAAGCATGAGCTTGCCGCCTATCTGGACGAGTATGCGGGGCGCACACAAGACCTGGTGGATCAGACGCTCGACAAGCTCAACGCTCGCTTCCACAGCCGCAGCAAACGCAAGCCCAGCCCCTGGGGAAAGCTGCTCTGGGTTGGCTTTGGGGTTGGGGTGGCTGCGCTGGCCTGGAAATATATCCAGCCGAACGGCGAGTCACTCTAAGCGCCGCTGCGCCGGCTGGGTTGGGGCGGGCCTGGCCGCCTGCTACGGCCTAGGAAGCCCTAAGGCCTGCCCTAAGGTTGACGATAAACAAAAATGGTGAAGTTGAGTATAGCGCAAGCATCACGCTTGCGCTATACTATTGGCGGACAGTTCTACAGCCGAAGTAAAACATGTGTGTTCCTCTGGCGCTTGGCCGGCGGTGCGCAGGCCAGATGCCAACACTGTGTAGGCTGATTTTTATGTGCAGTCCTGCACAGTTGATTTTCGTCCTGGGGAACGGAATGGGGCGCGCCGGCGTTCGGTGCTTTTGGGCAGGCCGCGGGCGTGACCGCAGCGATCCGTGCGGACAGGATGTGCTTTTCGGCGTGCTAACGCAGCACAAACAGTCTTTTTAGCTTGATCATATAGAATGCAAGTACACTGACGCAATGAGCCGAAGACTCTGCCAAAGTCTGTCCAGCCACGGCGCTGTCGCCGTGAAGGGCTATGAAACGATAGAACGAGATAGGAGATAGCTGTGTTGGACACGGGCAAAATCCGCGTGATCCTGGCCGATGATCATCCTGTGGTGCGCACCGGAATTCGCACCTTGTTGGAGCGCGCCGACGACATCCTGGTCGTGGCGGAGACCGGCAAGGGCAGTGAAGTCTTCGCCTTGATTGAGCAGTTGGCGCCAGATGTGCTCCTGTTGGACATGGAGATGCCTGACCTGTCGGGGATGGAAGTGGCGATGCGGCTGAAGCAGAACGCCGCATCGGTGCGCGTGCTCGCTTTAAGCGCCTATGACGACGAGCAGTACATCCGCAATCTGCTGCTCAGCGGCGCGGCAGGCTATCTCACCAAGGAAGAGGCTGCCGAAGGCATTATCGACGCGGTACGCGGCGTGGCACGCGGCGAAGAAGGCTGGTTTAGCCGGCGGGCGATCGCCCAGCTCAGCGCCTTGACACGCCAAGACCCCCACCACGAAGCGAAGGAGCTGACCAACCGCGAGTTTGATGTGCTGCGGCTGCTGGCGGCGGGCAAAACCAACCAGGAAATCGGGTTGGAGCTTGGCATTAGCGAAAAGACTGTCGAAAAACATGTGGGCGCTTTGTTTACAAAATTGAAGGTCGCCTCTCGAGTCGAAGCCGCTGTCCTGGCGGTTCAGCAAGGGCTGGTATGAGGGAATTCCCTACCGGACCGGGTTGGTAATTCCCCGCCCTTTTGTAGCGTACCTCCCCATTGTTTTTGTATATCTGGGCGTGTATTCTTGAGACCGACAAGGATACACGCCCAGATTTTCTCAGTAACTTTCCCTAGGGCCGCGTTGTACGGAACAACCCCAGGCCATCCCACGGTTCGCTGAACCACAAGCCAACCTAGTGCCTAGTGCGTTTGCTAGATGGGTATGCCCGAATCCGGTTCGGCAGTGGGATAGTACGCGCGATAGACAGCGAGCAAGACAGGAGGAGTCCCATGATACGTGCCCTGATCGTCCATGAAGTCTGTTTGATCGCCGACCTGCTTGCGCAGGCGCTCAACAGCCAAGGTGACATCCAGGTCGTCCACCGCGCCGCCTCGCCCGACGAGGCGCTGGCCCATATGGAACGGCACGCCTGCGACGTGGTGTTGGCTAATATTTTGCTGCCCGACCAGGGCGCGCTCAACCTGACCAAGGTGGTGGCCAAGAAGCACCCGGAGATCAAGATGGTTGTCACGGGTCTGTTGGATTCGAAAACGGCGATCTTGCAGTGTCTGGAGATGGGGGCTGCGGGCGTCGTGCAGCAGGATGATTCGGTGGACGATCTAGTCGCCAAAGTGCGCCATGTTGCCAAGGGCGAAGCGATTGTCTCTCCCCAGGTCGCCGGCGCGTTGATCGCCCGTCTGGCCGAGCTGAAGCGGCTGGCTACCGAATTGAACGGCTATCAGGAGATCAGCTTGCAGGATCAATGCACCGAGTTGACGGCGCGCGAGCGTGAGATCCTCGACCTGTTGGGCAAGGGCTATACCAATCAGCAGATCGCCGACGAGCTGATCATCGGCGTGGGCACGGTCAAGAACCACGTCCACAATATTCTGGAGAAGCTCGACGTACACACCCGCAAACAGGCCGCCATGATCGCCCGCCAACTGGCGATGGGCGAGGCCATGGCGAACGGCGGCACGGAGTATACCTGGCCCAGCGCGCTGGGCGTCAATGTGACATCGCGCCGCGAGGCCGCCTCGATGCTCTAGGCGGCGGACTAGCCGAACTTCTGAATCAACCCCGCGCGCGTGGATGGCATGCGTGGGGGCGGAGCAAGAGTCTGTATCCGGCGTGAAGAAGAGCTACGCAACCAGCAGCCCGACCCAGCAGCCCAACCGGTGTTCCCTAGACAAGACAGACGGTAGCGCGTTGCCCAGCAGGTTGGCTCAGGTACAGCCGGCAGACAAGACGGTTGGCATAGATGCGGGCGGGCAATACATAGGCAGTGGGTGGGGAGTGCCGGGTTCCGATTGGCCCGTCACAGGCCTCGTGGGGCCAAGGGCCGGTGCGGTTGGAAGGGGCCGGCGCTCCCACCCAGGCGCGCTATTGGGAGGGATACGCTATGGAGGGGGGCGACGCCGCCGCGCAGCTTGCCGCCAAGATGCGCCGTGATGGGCTGCCGGAGAGCGTGGTGCGGCAGTTTTGCCATTATTACGGGCTGCTCGTTCAACAGCAGGCGGGCTATATCCCAAGTGCCGAGGCCCAGCCGGTGGAGCACCTGCCCGCCTTGGCCGCACTGGACGAGCGCTGCGCCGCCCTCGGCCGCGCCTTGCTGGATAAGGTCGTGATCTGGAAGCTGAACGGCGGGCTGGGCGCCGGCATGGGGATGCACGGCGCTAAGTCGGCGCTGAGCGCCAAGGGGCCGCTCTCGTTCCTCGACATCGCCGCACGCCAGGTGCTGGCCCAACGCCGTATCTCCGGCGCACGCCTGCCCTTGGTCTTGATGGAGAGCTGCCATAACCGGCGCAGCGCGTCGCCGATCGACGACTATGGCGACCTGGCGCAGGACCTGCCGCTGCGGCTGTGGCAGCACCGGGTGCCGAAGGTGTGCGCCGATACGCTGCTGCCGGTCTCTTGGCCGGAGGACCCGGAGAAGGAGTGGTGCCCGCCGGGGCATGGCGACCTGTATACGGCGCTGGCGAGCAGCGGCGCGCTGGCGCAGATGTTGGCCGCAGGCTATGAATATGCCTTTGTGGCCAACGCCGATAACTTGGGCGCGGTCTGTGAACCGCGCATCTTGGGCTATATGGCGCAGCGCGGGCTGGCCTTTTTGATGGAGGTGGCGCTGCGCACCCCTGCCGACCGCAAGGGGGGCCATCTTGCCCGGCGCAGCGATGGCCGCTTGATGCTGCGTGAGGCGGCGCAGTGCCCGCCGGACGAGACTCATCTCTTTCAGGACGCGGCTCGTTACCGCTACTTTAACACCAACAATTTGTGGATCCATCTGCCCAGCTTGCAGGCGCTGTTGGACGCGCAGGGTGGCGCGCTGCGGCTGCCCTTGATCCGCAACCTCAAGACAGTGGACCCATTGGACCCGTCTTCGCCCCAGGTCTATCACCTGGAGACGGCCATCGGCGCGGCGCTGGAACTGTTTGCACGGGCCGAGGCGCTGCTTGTGCCGCGCAGCCGTTTTATTCCGGTCAAGACCACCAATGACCTGCTGCTGCTCTGGTCGGATGCGTATCAGTTGACGCCGAGCTACCGGCTGCGTCTGTCGGGCTGTGGCGTTGGGTTTGAAGGAACCGCGCCGCCGGTGGTGGATCTGGATCCGCGCTATTACCGCTGCGTCCATGAACTGCAGGCCCATTTTCCGGCAGGGGTTCCCTCGCTGCGAAACTGTCGCCAGTTCAAGGTGACCGGCGAGGTCTACTTTGGGCGACATGTCTCTTTGAAGGGGACCATTCATATCATCAACGAACGCCCGTCTCCCTTGGTAATCCCGGATGGCGTAGTCTTGACCGGCGAGGTGCGCGTAGCCCAACCCCGCCCGCGTTGGGTAGAGTGCCCGACCGATGGCACAGCCGGCATCTATGTGTACCCATGGGTAGGATAGCGTTCGATCATGCGTAGGGTTGACGGGCCGTGTTGCGTTTGTTATCCTGCGAACGGAAACCGCCCCGCCCCCTAACTCGAGCCTATCATGCCATATACGACTCACACCATAAGCGCCTTAGACGTACAAACACCGACTCGGGTCTTGATTGCCGATGCAAGCGCCAAACGGCGCGCGGTGTTGCGCCGCTTGCTCGCCGAACAGCCGCCAGGGCCTACATCCCCATCTGCTTCCCCGGCCTCTATGACCATTATGGAGACACGCTCGCTGGCCGAGGTCTCGGCACAAGAACCTCCGCTGGCCGGCGTGCCCGGCAGCTACCCGAATGTGAACCGCCAGTTGAGCACAGCCGGCCGTCCAGACGTGGTGGTGTTGCACCTGGACCTGCTTCCAACTAACGGCGCAGATGGCGCGGGCGAAGCACACACGCCGTCCGCGCTCCCCCACCTGCCGATCGTATTAGTGGGCGAGGATGAGGAGGACCCGCGCGCCGCGGCTGGGCTGGCCGCGGGCGCGCAGGACTATGTGACCCTACAGCATATGTCCGCGGCGCGGCTGCGCCGGGTGCTGAGCAATGCCTGTGTGCGCCACCGGCTGCTGCAAAGCGTGGCGGCGAGCGACGCCCACTTCCGCATGCTGGCCGATTCCGCGCCGGTACTGATTTGGGTCTCCGATACATCCAAGAACTGTATCTATTTCAACCGCGCCTGGCTCGACTTTACAGGCCGTAGCATGGAGCAAGAGCTTGGCTTTGGCTGGGCCGAGGGGATCCACCCAGACGACCGGACGCGCTATCTGCAAGGCTATGACGAGGCGTTTGCGGCGCGCAGCCCTTTTGCCATGGAATACCGGCTGCGCAACGCCGAGGGCCAATACCGCTGGGTGGTGGCTCACGGCGCGCCGCGCTTTAGCCCGGACGGCACCTTTCTTGGCTATTCGGGTGGATGCACCGACATCACCGAGCGCCGCCTGGCCGAGGAGGAGCTGCGTGACAGCGAGGGCCGTCTGCGCGAGCTGGCGGCGCTGCTGCCGCAGATCATCTGGGTGGGGAATAGCTCCGGCGAGGTCGAGTATGTCAACGAGCGTTGGACCGAGTACACGGGGTTGAGCGCACAGCAAAGCACGATGGGAGGGGCGCTGCGCGTGATCCACCCCGATGATCTGCGCCGCGTGCTTGCGTCGTGGACAGAGGCGCTGCAGTCCGGCGCCCCCTATGAAGCCGAGATGCGGCTGCGTGCCGCCGATGGCAGCTATGCCTGGTTTTTGGTGCGCAGCCTGCCGGTGCGCAACGCCGGCGGCGAGGCGATCAAGTGGTTTGGCACATCCACCAATATCGACGCGCGCAAGCGGGCGGAACTGGTGGGCGCGACCTTGGCGCGGCTGATCGAGCGGTTGCGCCAGTTGGGCCAGCCGGATCAGGTGGCGGAGACGTTGGTCAGTGCGCTGGCCGACGAACTGCGCCTGGATGTCTGCAGCTACAGCGAGGTGGACTGGGGCGCGGGCCAGGCGACGATCCACGCCTACCGGCAAGACGGCCTGTTGCTCAGTGAACATACCCTACCTTTGGCCGAGGTGATCTGGCCGATCACGGCGGCCCAGATCATGGCGGGGAAGGCCATCGCCATCGCCGACCTGGCCGCCGACCCGCGCAGCGCCGCCGCCTATACCGCGGGTAAAACGCCGCCCGGGCTGCGCGCTGCGGTAGCGGTTCCCACCAAGAGTGGGGAGCGCGGGGTCGGGCTGCTGGTGGTGGGGATGCATACGCCGCGCAGTTGGACTCCTGACGAGGTTGAACTGCTGGAGCGGTTGGCCCTGCCGGCGCGCTTGGCGTTGGAAAAAGCGAGGGCAGAGCAGTCGCTGTTGGTCAGCGAGAGCCGTTTCCGATTGGCGCTGGGCGGTTCGCCTGTCACAGTCTTGAGTACAGACCAGGAGTTGCGCTACACCTGGGTCTACAACCCTCCCCAAGGTCTGGCCGCCGAGATGCTGGTCGGGCGGCGCGACGACGAGGTGTTGCCGCCCGCCGTGGCCGAGCCGTGGATGGCCCTCAAGCGTGAGGCCCTGGCGCGGGGGACGGCGCTGCGCCGTGAGCTGGAGTTGACGGTGGGCCATTTCTATGGCCGCTATGACGTGACGGCGGAGCCGTTGGAGGACGACGAGGGCCGTGTCGCAGGGGTGATGGTCGTGGCAGTGGATATTACGGAGCGCAAGCGTGCCGACGATCGACTGGCCTTTCTGGCGGAAGCGAGCAAGACGCTCTCCTCTTCGCTGATCTATGAGGAGACTTTACAACAGGTTTCGGCGGCCATGGTGCCGCATATGGCAGACTGGTGCGCCGTCGACCTGCTCTTGCCGCAGGGGGCGATTGAACTGGTGGCGGTGGCGCATGTGGACCCGGCCAAGATCGCCTGGGCGCGTGCCCTGCGCCGGCGTTTTCCGCCGTCGATCGACGACCCGGCAGGGCTGGCCAATGTGATCCGCACGGGTACGGCGGAGTTTTATCCGGAGATCGACCTGGAGGCGGTGATCGCGCAGACGACCGACGAGGAGGTGCGCCAGGTGCTGCGCGAGGTGGGGTATAAATCGGTGATCATCGCGCCGCTGAGCGCGCGCGGCCAGACGATCGGCGCGCTGACGCTGGTCTGGTCCGATTCAGACCGGCACTATGATGAGGCGGATCTCACCTTTGCCGAAGAGTTGGCGCGCCGCGCCGCCGTGGCGATCGACAATGCCCGCCTCTATCAAGAGGCGCGCGCCGCCGAAGCGGATTTGCGGGCGCTCAACGAGACGCTGGAGCAGCATGTGGTCGAGCGCACGGCGGAACTGATGCGCAGCAACCAGGAGCTTGACCAGTTCGCCTATGTGGCCTCGCATGACCTGAAAGCGCCGCTGCGGGCTATCGACCATCTGGCGACCTGGATCGACGAGGATGCGGGCCATCTGCTGCCCGGCCGTTCGCGCGAGCACCTCGCCAAGATGCGCGGGCGCATTCAGCGCATGGAGGGGCTGCTGGACGACCTGTTGGCCTATTCGCGCGCGGGACGTCACCAAGGGGAGATAGCGCCGGTTGCCTTGCAGAGCTTGGTGGCGCGGGTGTTGGAGACTATGGCTGTGCCCGACAGCTTCCAGGTGCGGATTGGCGATGCGATGCCCACGATCACGACGCCGCGCGTGCCGCTGGAAACGGTGCTGCGCAATCTGCTGGGCAACGCCATCAAGCACCACGATCGGCCCGCTGGGCGGCTGGAGATCGACGCCTGGCCTCTGGGCGACGGCATGGTCGAATTTGTGGTGCGCGACGACGGCCCTGGCATTGACCCGGCCTACCATGAGCGCATCTTTCAGATGTTCCAGACGCTGCTGCCGCGCGACCAGCGCGAGGGCAGCGGCATCGGGCTGGCAGTCGTCAAGAAGATCGTCGATGCGGCGGGCGGGCGCGTCTGGGTCGAGTCGCAGGTGGGAGAAGGCGCGGCCTTCCATTTTACATGGCCTGAGAAGGCGGCTGCTTAAGGCATCTCAGGCGCATATTGGCTGAATTGATAATGGACCTTTATACGAACCGGAAAGTCATTTTGATGGGGAATACGCAAGTTCACCTTCTGTTGGTGGAAGATGATGAGGTGGATGTCGAGGCGATTATCCGGGGCTTCAAGAGCCAGCGCATTGCCAACCCGTTTACGGTCGCATCGGATGGGATCGAGGCCTTCGAGCTGCTGCGCGGGGACAGTGGTCTTGAGCGGCTGCCGCGGCCCTATATGATTTTGTTGGATATCAATATGCCGCGTATGAACGGCATCGAGTTTTTGCAGGCGCTGCGCCGCGACCCGGAGCTAAAGCAGAGTATCGTTTTTGTACTGACGACGTCGGATCGGGATGAGGATATCATGGCCGCCTACAATGAGCAGATCGCCGGCTATCTGCTCAAATCACGCGCAGGCAAAGATTTTGTCGACCTGATCTCGCTGCTCGATGCCTACTGGCGAATTGTGGAATTTCCGAGTGAGGGCCGTTAATGGCTGCACCGCTCCGGCTGTTGCTGGTTGAAGACGATTTCGTCGACTGCGAGGCCGTTCGCCGCCTCTTGGGGGACGCCTATGTGACGGCGGATGTGAGTACAGGGCGTGAGGCGATGGCGTCCATCGAGCAGTGCCGCCCCGACGCCGTGCTGCTCGATTACCATCTGCCCGATATCGACGGCGTGGATTTGGTGCCGTTCTTTGTGGATCGCTTTATTCCCGTGATCCTGCTCACTGGCGAGGGCAGCCCCGAGGTGATCGTCGAGGCAATGCAGCGCGGGGCGCAGGATTATCTGATCAAGGCGCATCTTGAGCGGCTGGCGCTGGCGCGCGCCATCGACAACGCCATCGAAAAGGTGGCGCTCAAGCGCGATTTGGCCGAGAAACAGGTGAAGATGGCCGAACAGGCCGCAGCCCTGGATCGCTCGCACCGCCAGGTGCGCGCCCTGGCGTCGGCGCTGACGCTGGTCGAACAGCGCGAGCGGCGGCGCATCGCACAGATTTTGCATGACCATGTGCAGCAGATGCTCTATGGCATTCAGATGCGCACCTACTTGATCGGGCTGGATCTGCCGGAGGAAGCCAAGCCCAAGATGCAGGAGCATCTGGCCGAGATGGACCAGTTGCTCGACGAGGCGATCCAGGCGACGCGCACGCTGACGGTGGAGCTAAGCCCGCCGGTGCTCAAGTCGGAGGGGCTCAAGGTGCATGACCTGCGCGTCGACCTCGACCTGCGTTGTGACCCGCGCATGCCGAGCGAAGACCTGCGCGTGCTGGTCTTTCAATTGGTGCGCGAGTTGCTCTTCAATGTGGTCAAGCATGCCCAGAGCGACAGCGCCCGGCTGGGTCTGTTTGAGCAGGGCGGAGCCTATGTGCTGGAGGTAGCGGACACAGGGGTCGGTTTCGACGCGGCAGAACTGGGGAAGACCGAGGAACGTCAACTCGGCGGGTTTGGTCTGCACAGTATCCGAGAACGATTGGCGCTGTTCGGCGGCGATCTGACGGTGGAATCGAGCAAGGGCCAGGGCACGCGTGTGCGTATCTTGCTCCC
>QEUY01000094.1 GCA_003577365.1 Chloroflexota bacterium
ACAAACTGATGACCGGGGCCGTCGGTGCCGTCGGAATCCACCGAAGCCATGACGATGCGTCGTGCGCCGCCGATCTCCAGCGCGGCGGAGACGCCGTACTCCTGGTTGCGCCCGCCCATGCCGCGCGCCTGGCCCACCGTCACCAACATCTCACCGCTGGAGAGCAACGCCACCGGCGGCGTGAAGGGGTCGCCGGCCTGTTCCGAACGCAGCGCCAGGTTGGCGACGATGCGCCCCGCCTGGCTTGCCTCGACCAACATCGTGTAATTGTCGAAGAGGACATGCGTGCGCAGGCCCAACTGCTCGGCCCGGGCGCGCGCCGTGGGAACCATGCCCAGTTCGGGCGGAAAGATAAAAAAGACGCGTGAGCGCATCGCTTCAAACTCGGCATTTTTGAGCGTCTCATGGCGCTGGTCGCCGCGGGTCAGATAGTCACGCACCGCTTGGGGGGCCGTCTCCCACACATCCCACTTGTGCATGCGTTCGACGGCGTCGGCGAAGGTCGTCTCGTCGGGCAGGGTGTGCAGCCAGCGATAGTTGGGTGAGGCCAACATCTCGGCATAGGAGGGCGGGCGGTAGAAAGCGATCAGATGCACCACCCGCGCCAGCTGCAGACAGCGCGAAAACTGCCCCCCCTTCATGCGATCCAGGTGGTTGCGGATGGGGATCAGGTCGACGGTCGGGCCGCCGCGCTCGATCTGGAAGGTGTAGACCACCTGGCGCACATCCTCCAGGCTGACCCCTGCGGCGGGCAGCGTGAGCAGCGAGCCAGTGCCGTTGCCCTGGAGCGTAAAGACCAGATCGTCGGGGCGCAGCTCACGGGCGATTTCGAGGATGCGTTCGCAGCCGCGGGCGCAGCCCTCGTCGGGGATCGGGTGTGCGCCGTAGACCACCTCGATGCGCTCCAGGCAGCGCGGCGTGCCATGTTTGTCGATCACCACGCCGCCGGTCAGCCGGTCGCCAAGCGTCTCTTCCAAGGCGCGGGCCGCGCCTTGGATGCCCTTGCCCGCGCCCAGCACAAAGATGCGCCCCACCCGGCGCAGGTCGATCACCTCGGGGCCGGGCAGGGGGCTGTGGGCCGGGGCGTAGAGATCGCCGCCGACGGTGAGCATGTCGCCGTGGCGGCACAGCGCGCCCAGGGTGGCATAGTACGGGTCGGCGGCGCGCAGACCGGCTTCGAGGATGTCGAGCATGAGCCGGCGGCCAGCGCGATGACCATGGTCGAGCAGTGTGGATGCGTTGAGAATGCGACCCATAGCCCGCTTATCTAGGTGTGTCGGAGGAGGCAGAAGATCCAACAGGATCAACCTGTAAATTCAGCATAGCCAATGGCCGCGGTTTTGGCAACTGGGCGGCGTGCGGCGCTGGAATACAAGAATACAGCACCGCAATACAGCGCCGCAATACAGCACCACGGCGCACCGTGGTACAATGGGCTGATTGCAGCGGCGTGCTGATGCTCGGAAGAAGAGACCCATGCCTGCACCGTTCGAATACATCTTTTACCCCTCCAAGTATGTCCCGCCCCTAGGCCATTCCCAGCTCGACATTTGTCTGTCGACAGTCTCTACACAGCGTTTTTTCGATATGACCAGCGTGCATCTGCCCGCGCTGGTCGACGGTCACTTGGAACTTGAGCGGGTCATCCACCATGGCGCGGCCGCCCAGGCCCAGCCAATCTGCCCGGGGCGAATCGTCATGGAGGCGCACAACGGCGACCGCGCCGAAGCGTTCAGCTTTGGCGGCGAAATGACGCTGGAGGCGCATGAGGATTACACTATCGGGCGCATCACCTCGCCGGCCCCCATCTTCAGCCTGGGGACCGACATGCTGGCGCCGGTGCGGCTGATGATGGACGAGGTCTTGGCGCTGATCGCCAAGGAGCGGGCGCGACGCCACAACACCGGCGAAGCCTTTTGGAGCCGGCTGGCCCACCTCACGCCCTATCAGCTTTTTCTGGTCATGCTGCACACGCTCCAGGTCAACGGCGCGAGCCTGCAGGGGGCGCAGCAGCCGCCCGAATATGACCTAATTCAGACGGCAGCCCAGCGCGCCGTCGAGATCGTGCGCGCACAGGACGGCTGGCCCGCCGCCGTGCCCACGCTCACAGAAGCGATTGAACAGCAGGCGCAGCCGTCCGAAGGCCGCGCCCCCGGTTGAAGCGCAGCGGCCTCGCGCGCTTTACGCAGCAGCGTCTAGCGCAGCACTTCGGCCCCACGGCCCTGCTGGATCAACGGCACATAGCTTTCCAGGCCGGCCTGAACCGCCGGGTCGGTCAGGTCGAGCGTCTGGCGGCGCTCGGCGGCCATGTAGGCGGCCATGACCAGCCGCGTGATCTCCAGCCCATAGGACCAGGGCAGAAAGCCATCCCGCCCGGCCAGAAAGGCAGCGGCGGCTTCGGCGTTCTCGTCGGTGTAGCCATAGAGGTCGGCCTCGTTGTGATGTACCGTCAGCAGCCCGCGCGACGCCGTGGCCTTTTCCAGCGCGGCCTCGGCGTTGGCAATCGCTTCTGCCGCCACATCGCCGATAAAGATCTGCGTGCTGGAGGCAAGCGTGTTGATCTCAAAGGCATAGCCCGGCCCCATGCCGTCCATGAGCAAGCGCAGCCCCTGCTTCTCAAACATCCACGAATTGGTGAACTGGGCCTTGACCACCTGCCCGCTCTCCGGGTTGCGATAGGTGATCATGCCGGTGGCGAAGTCTTCGGCGGGGGTCTTGGCATAGTCCACGCCAAAGCGGTCCAGCAACTGCTGCTGCCAATGCGGCTGGCCCCATTTGAGCAGCGCCACCTCGGCGCTGACGGAGACCGGCTGCAAGAAGGTGATCGGCTTGCCCAGCGGCGTCAACGCATACCAGCCGACGGCGATGCTGTGACAGCCCATGTCGGAAAGCACGCCGCCGCCCTGGCGCGTGGGGTCCCAGAACCAGGCTTCGTGCGGCCCGCCATGTTCTTCGGCAGAGCGCACCAACGCAGGCGGCCCCATCGTGCGCTGCTGGGGAGCAAGCTGGGCCATCTGCGTGCGCAGCGGCTTCATAAAGAGTTGGTTCTCAAAATAGGCCGTGTGCAGATTGGCCGACGCCGCCAGATCCACTAGCCGCCGCGCCTCGGCCACGTTGCGGCCCAGCGGCTTTTCGCAGATCACGCCCTTGAGCGCCGCGCCCTGGCGCACCGCCTCGACGATCTCCTCCATCATGGCGACGCGCAGATAGTTGGGCGCATAGAGCGCGATGGCGTCCACATGCGGGGCCATGGCGCTGATGCTTTCATAGACCACGGCCTCGCCCACGCCGGCGGCACGCGCCTGCTGCGCCAAGGCTTCGGCATGGGCGCGTGTGCGCGAAGTAACGCCCGCGACCTCCATGTTGCGGATCTGGGCGATGGCCTGCACCTGAAATTTGGCGATAAACCCGGCCCCGACAAAGCCGACGCGTAATGAAGACATCTTTTACTCCTTCACACGTTTAAGTTTTGAGGTGGCAGCTACGTTGGACAGAGCCTAGATTCGGACTATACTGGCTCAGAGGCACGTGCCCTGGGCCATGCGATCTTCACGCAAGCAGACACGCTGCCCGAACTGCGCGCCATGGTACGGGATGCGGTGGCCTGTCATTTCGAGGATCACGACCGCCCGCGGGTTATCCGCTTAGAATAGCCTTAACTGGTAATCCTCGGCCTTGTCGGGCTTGGGCGGGCGTGGGGCCTGGGTCTGCACCTCTTTGAGCGCGGCGGCGATGTCGTCCACAAAGCGCGAGACCAGCGGCGTGCTGCTCTGGCCGAAGAGAAAACGGCGCGCGGCGGAGGTGAGGATCAGCTTCTCCCGTGCGCGCGTCATGCCCACGTAGAATAGGCGGCGCTCCTCCTCAATATCCTTCTGGATACTGGCCCTGCGCCCTTGGGGCAGATAGGGCAGCAGCCCCTCCTCACAGCCCACGATAAAGACCACCGGAAACTCCAAGCCCTTGGCGGCGTGCAGCGTCATCAGCGTCACACGGTCGGCGCGCGGGTCATAGCCGTCCTGCTCGCGCTGGAGGGTCATCTCCTCCAAGAAAGCGTCCAGCCGGTCGCCATAGGCGGCGGCGCGGCGCAAGAGCAGGCCGGCGCGCTCCTCTTGGGCGGCGCCCGCCGCGTCCGGCTCCAGCTCGGCCCAGAGCGCCTGGCCGCGGCGCACTAGTTCTGCCACCGAGGGCGCGCCCAGGCGCGCGGCTTCATCCCAAAACGCGGCCAGCCGCTCGATGCGCGCCCGCCCACGCGCTGGGATGCCGGTCAGCGCGCGCAGTTGCGCCACCCTTGACCCCGGCTGCGTCGCCGCCAGCCATGCCGCTACTCGATCTACCTCGGCAGGGTCGAGCGCGCCACGACCTGTGCCCAACAGCGTGTGCAGATGCACCCCGGCCTGCGGATGGCGGTGCAGCCAGAGCAGCGCCAGCACGCCGCGGATCTCGCGGTAGGCGGTCAGCGGCGCTTGGCCCACGATTTGATAGGGGATACCCGAACGGGCAAAGGCCTCTTCCAATAGCCGCGCCTGGGCATTGAGCCGGTAGAGCACGGCAAAATCGCCAAAGCTGCGCGCCGCGACCTCCTCCCCGCGGGCGTCGACGCGGCCCGAATCAAGCGAAAAATAGCTGGTGCCGCCCACCATCTGCTCGATGCGATGTACGGCGTATTCGGCTTCGGCGCGGTCGGTGGGGGCCTGGTAGGTGTCCAGCTTGACCGCGCCGGCGAAGTCCGACCAAAGCTGGAGCGCGGCGCGGTCTGGGTTGTGGGCGATGACCTGGGCGGCGGCGTCGAGCAGGGCCTGGGGCGAACGGTAGCTCTGGCGCAACTGCACGACGCGCGCGCCCGGATACTCCGCCTGAAAGCTCAGGAAATAGCGATGGTCCGCGCCGCGAAAGCCGTAGATCGCCTGGTCAGGGTCGCCGATGGCGCACAGGTTGGCCCCACCCGCGGCCAGCAGCCGCAGCAGCCGCACCTGCGCCCAGTTCACATCCTGGTATTCGTCCACGGAGAGCCAGCGGTAACGGGCCTGCACCGCGGCCAGCACGCCGGGCTGTGTCTGCAAAAGCTGCACCGGCAGCATGAGCAGGTCGTCAAAGTCGACGGCCTGCGCCGCGGCCAGCGCGTCTTGATAGGCGGCATAGACGGCGGGCAGGTCGATCTCCGGCATCAACTGTACGACTTCAGGCGCAGCCGGCGGCAGCAGCCGGTTCTTGGCGGCGGAGATGCCGAGCAGCGCCGCGCCGATCTGCGGCTCGCTCAGGTCGGGGCAGGCGCGGGCCAAGAGGCTGCGGCGCTCTTCTTCGCCCAAGAGGACAAGCGGCTGCCGCAGCCCGATCTGCGCGCCATGGGTGTGCAGCAGATGCAGCCCAAAGGCATGGAAGGTCTGCACGGTGATGGCCGCGGCGCGCGGCCCTAAGAGGTCGTGCAGCCGTTCGGCCATCTCCTCGGCGGCTTTGTTGGTGAAGGTGATCGCCAGCATCGAGGCTGGGTCGACGCCGTGATTCGCCACCAGATGGGCCAGGCGCACGGTGAGGGTGCGCGTCTTGCCCGTGCCCGGCCCGGCGACAATCAGCAGCGGCGCATCGACACAGGCCACCGCCGCGGCCTGGCCGGGGTTAAGGCGCGCCAGCCAGTCCGTGGCCGCGTGCGCATCCTCGGCAGGCGGGGCGACGCTGTCATTCCGAGACTCCTGTCGAGGAACCTCTCCGGCGGGGCTGGCGGAGAGAGATTCCTCGTCGCGGACTCCCCGGAATGACAGGCGCGCTGCCGGCGTTTCGGCGATAGAGACGCTCTCCGGCGCAGGCTCCTGGCCGAACAGACCCAGCTGCGGCGTGTCCTCGGCGGGCGCGGCCCCGGCGAAGACGCGGATCACGCCATATTCGCCGTCATAGCCGCCTTCGGCGTGTACTTCTCCGGCGCGCACCCGGCGGATCGCCTCGGCCAAGCGGCTGCCCCCGGCGCCGGCGATCTCTTCCAGCGGCACGCGGCGCAGGATCTCCAGTTCCGACCCCAACTGGGCCAGCAGCTTTTCGTATTCCTGCTGCACACGCCGCGACCCCGCGCCCACGGCATAGACCTCGCCTAAGATTTCGGGCAGCGGGACCAGGCTGGTATAGGTGTGGGGGCGGGGCGGCGGCGCGTCCGCGGGCCGGTCGGCCAGTTCCTCCACGCGGTGCATCACGCCCACGGTGACGGGCTTGCCGCAGACCGGGCAGAGTCCGCCGTGCGCCAGCGTTTCGGGTGGCTCCCAGCAGATATTGCACTTGCGATGGCCGTCCAGGTGATATTTGCCCTCTTCGGGGAAAAACTCCAGCGTGCCGCCAAAGAGCGCCGGATCGCCGCTGCGCAGCGCGTCAAAGACGGCGTCATAGCTCCATTCACAGCGCAGCAGCGTGGCCTCGCGCGCCAGCTTCTGCGGCGAATGGGCGTCGGAGTTCGAGACCAGCGTATAGCGATCCAGGCTGGAGACGCGCCAGTTCATCGGCGGGTCGGAGGAAAGCCCGGTCTCCAGGGCGAAGATATGCGGCGTCAGATCGCCGAAACAGTCCTCTACCGAGTCGAAGCCCGATTTGGAGCCGAGCATCGAAAACCAGGGCGTCCAGATATGCGCCGGGATCAGCGCGCAGCGCGGGTCGACCTCCAGCACAATTTCAAGCAGGTCGCGCGAGTCCAGCCCCAGAATGGGGCGACCATCGGCGCGGATGTTGCCGATCTTTTCCAGCGCTGCCTGCAGGCGCGCCACGGCTTCCAGTGTGGGCGCAAAGACGACATGATGCACCTTGCGCACCGCGCCGTGGCGCGTATAGATGTTGCTGATCTCGCCGGCCAGCAGAAAGCGCACCGGTCTGCGGCAGGCCGCGGGCAGCCGCTGCGCGACGGCGGCCTCGTCGCGCAGCCGGAACAGCCCTTCTTCGGCGGGGGCCAACGCCTGGCGCATCTCCTGCAGCCAGCCGGGGTGGGCGATATCGCCCGTACCGACCAGGTGAACCCCCTTAAGCTGCGCCCAGCGCGCCAGATGCCCGAAGGTCAGGTCTTTGCTGGTGGCGCGCGAGTAATGCGAATGGATGTGGAGATCGGCGACTATCTCCGTGCGAGCATCCGTGGGAGCCGTGATATCCATGGGGCGCTACGTTTTGATCTCCTCCACGTCTTTGACCAATTCTTCGAGGCGGCTAAACAGGTTGGCGAGCCGCGGCGAGGTCTCCCCGTTGGATTCCTGCAGCAAGGCGCGGGCTTCCTCCATCTTGGCATGAACCGCCGAGAAGTCAAAAACCGGGCGCGTGTCGACGGCCACCGGCGGCGGGGTCAGCAGGTCGTTGATCCAGAGCTGCAGAGCAGTCGCCAAAGGCGGCGCGGCCAGCAGCCCGATCAGTCCAAAGGCGTCGGTCATGGCGATCATCACCAACAGGACGAGGACGCGCCAATAGCGCTCACGCGCATAGAGCTTGGGTTCGATATAGAATTCCAGAAAGAGAAAGACAAGCAGCGAAAACGCCGGGGCGACTACGCCGACCAGCGGGCTGACGGTTGCGCCGAAGACCGCCACCAGCGCCACGCCCACCACCCCGCCCACCAGCGGAATAAACCAGGCCACCGCCGCAACAAAGGCCAGCAGCACCGGGTAGCGGATGTCCATCATCCAATAGCCTAGCGCCAAGATCAGGCCTGCCAAGATGCTTTGCGTCAGTTCGCTGCGCAGATAGGCGCCGACGCCGGATTCAAGCGTGCGCCAGCGGTTGCGCGCCACGGCGCGCGCTTCCGACGGCAGCAGCGAGAGCCACACCCGCTCAAAGCGCAACCGGTCTGCCGTCCAATAGATGCTGACGACGATGGCGATCAACAACTGGCTAAAGACATTGCCGACCTGCGTCGTGATCTTGACTGCCGCCGCGATAAAAGCTTCGCTCTGCTCGTCGGTCAACAACGCGGTCAGGCTGGTCGGCGCAGGCAGGCGCGCGGCCAGCGACGCCAACGCGCCGCCGCCGCTCTGCAGGGCCGCATAGAGCTGGACATAGCCTGCGATCAGCGAGTTGAGCAGCGGGTCCGACTCGCTCACCGTGCGCCACCCCACCAGCGCCAGCAGCCCGATCGGCACGGCCAGCCCGACCAGATAGACAGCCAGCAGCGCCAGCCAGCGTTTCCAGCCGCGCCGGATCAGATATTCAGCGGGGCCGCGCACCATGGCCGCGATCGCCAGCGAGATAATAAACAAGACGACGATATTGCTCAATTCCCACATCACAAACAGGGCCGTGACTGTGGCAAGAATCCCTGCGGTTGTAACAGCGATGCGCCTCACGCCTTCCCCTCCATCTGCAGCAGCAGACCGTCAATGTCCTTGGCAATCGTCTCGATCATATCCTCAGCGGCCTGGCTTTCCTCGTCGGGGCTGCCGTCCTCCTCGGCATCTGTATTGCGCACGTTTTTACGCACATCCTGCGCCAGCGCCTGGGCTTCCATGCGCAGCACGGTATATTGACTGCGATTGGCGGCGCCTGCTTCCTTGGCCGGCGTGGCGACCACCTCTTCGGGCATGGGCAGGTCGAAGATCAGGCGGTTGATAAAAATCTGCAAGATGGCGGCCAGCGGGATCGCCAGGATCGCGCCGCCCAGCCCAAAGAGAATCCCAAACGCCGTGATCGCCAGGATCGAGACGATGGCGTTGACCCCCACCGATTCGTCCATGACGCGCGGCACGAGCAGATTGTTTTCCAAAACCTGGATGGCGACCAGCGCCCCTACCACCAAGATCACCTTGTCGGGCGCAACGGCCAGGGTGATGATCACAGCCGGGATCGCGCCCAAGGTCGGGCCGATCACGGGCAGCGCCTCGAAGATGCCCATCAGCAGCCCCAAGACCAAGGCGTAAGGGATACCCAGCACCAAGAAGGCAAGCGTGGAGAGCACGCCGATGATCACGCACAAGATCGCCTGGCCGCGGAAGTAGCCGCCGATCTTGCCTTCCATTTCGGCGATCAAGCTGCGCACCCGGTCGCGACGGTCCAGTGGAATACGCATCAAGAGGCGGCGCACAATGACCTCGCCTTCCAGCGTCCAATAGAAGGCAAGCGCAAAGATCGCCAGCGTGAGAAAGACCGCTTTGCTGACCGTGCCCAGCCATCCCCACGGCGAAGCGGCTGCGGCCTGCGCGCCGGCGGCAGTGGTCGCGCCCTGCGTCTGTGTAAAGGCCAGCAGCTCGGGGAGCGACAGCTCCAGCGGCAGCGCCGCGCCCAGGCTGCGCAGCAGGCGGCTGCTGGAGGTTTGCAGCCAATCGCGCAGACGCTGGTAATAGTCGGGCAGCCGTTCCGTGATCGTGGCCGCCTGCTCGGCCAGCATCGGCGCAACTGCCCACAGGATGGCGGCG
>QEUY01000095.1 GCA_003577365.1 Chloroflexota bacterium
GACTTTGCGGTGATTTCCTTTGCTACTCTTCCTGGATAAAGGTCGTCCAGCGCCCTTCCATGCCGTCGTCGGTGACGCCGTAGAAGACGCGGATATTGCCGTTTTCGCGCAGGGCGAGGTCATAGCGCGTCTTGCCGGCGCGCTTTTCGGCGCGCACCAGCCCGATCTCGCCGCGCCACTGCACCTTGGCGGGGTCGATCCGGCTGTCTTCATGCTGCTGGATGGCATAGCTCCACAGCTTGCGCGCCCCGCGCCGGGTGACGTTGTGGATCACATGGCCGTTGCGCAGGTCGCGGATGCTGTGAAACTTGCTGCCGCCGCGCTCCTCGCTGGCGACGATCTCCACCCCAATCTGCGGCAGATAAAAGGCGTCTTCGTTGCTGCCCAGAGGCACAGGCTGATCGCCGGCGTGCTCGTCCTCGTGTGCCGCGTGTGCCGCGCCCGGGACGGCGACCGTGATTGGGGCCACGGGCGGCGCGGTGAAGGGCACGTTGCGCGGGCCGCGACCGCCGCGGCCCCGATTGCGCGAGCCGTTGCGTTCGCCGCGCGCCCCCGCTCCCTGGCTAGAGGCCGGCCCAGGGCCGCCTGCCATGGGAACGTCTAGCCCCAGCGACTCGCGCACCAAGGCGATCAGCTCGTCGCGCACGGCCAGGTTGCTCTCGCTCTCGTCGCGCACATAATAGCGGTAGTCGTCCAGGCAGTAGGGGCGGTCGGGGCCTTTGGGAACCTGGATGCGCAGCACCTTGGCGTTCTGACTCTGGATGACCTCGCACTTGACCTCCAACGGCGGTGTCAGCCGTTCGTCCAGCGCGTCGAGGATCTGCTTTTCCACCTCGGCGGGTTTGGCCAGGCCGCTGGGCGCGGTCTTGCGCTGGCTGGCCCCCACATAGACTGTGCCGCCCGCGGTGTTGGCAAAGGCGCAAATGTCGTTGAGGATGGCCGTCAGCTTGCCGCCGCGCTGATTGGCGCTCTCATGGAAGCTCTGCACCAGGCTTGGCCCCGCGGCGCGCGCCGCGGCCAGGCTGTCAAACGGCTCATCCTGGGGGCGCAGCGGGCGCGTGCGGTCAAACTGTTTGCTGCGCAGCAGCCCGGCGATCGCCTCCCAACTGGCATCCTCCAGCAGAAATTCGCTGGCGCGGTCGCCAATCCCCAATCGCTTGGGGTTTTTGGGGTCGGCCTTGATACGGTGGGCGTCGCTGCCGTGGAAGCAGTGCATCTGGCGCGGGTATTCGACCTTGCTGCCGTTAAAAAAGCGCGCGGTCGAGCGGACGCCCTTGTCCAAGTCGGTGACTTCCAAGGCGTCCAAGAACTGATCTTGGGTATAGGCGATCTTTGTCTGGCCGCCGAACGGGAAATTGCGCATGGCCACGCCGTGTGTGCTGTTGGCGTGGGCGGCAATCACCAAACCGCCTGCCTGGTGAATGGTGCGATAGGCGGTCAATACATCGGTGGCGGCGCCGGTCTCGGTCGAGCCTACATCCAACTTGTCGGCAGGCACTTTCAAATCGAGCAAAATGTGCTCTAAGGTGCGTACCGATGTCTCCGGTGGGAAGATGCCTAAAATGTGAAAGCCAAAGGTGGCCGTAAACTCAAAACCCGGCAGCACCAAGACTTGGTTAGACAACTCCCGCCACTCGGCCAATCGCGCCCGCTCTTCTTCCGTCAGCCGGTTCATCGCCTCAAGCCGGGTCAACCACTCAACCTCCCGGCGGATAGCGCCAATGCCGGCAACCGTGTTGTGGTCGGTAATGGCGACGATCTCCAGCCCGCGGGCGGCAACTGCACGCATCCATTCCAAATAGCTGATCTGCGGTTCCTCATAGTCATGCGAGGCGGGCGTGTGCAGGTGCAGGTCCACTTTATACCAGTGGCGCTGCGGTTTGGACGCAGGGGCCGCTTGCCCAGGCGCAGGTGTCTGCGTCGGGCGACCATTATTCGATTTTCTTCTCCTACTCACAGATTTACTTCATCGCTCCTCGTCGGGAATCAAAAAACTTGGCGAACTTGACAACTTACTTATTACTTATTGTCCACCCCATTATAGGCCAGTTGCAGCAAAATGTGAAACTTTTCGAGCTAGTGCGGCAGAATTTCCTCGGCCCAGGGCGCCGCGCCGGGGGCCGCATTGGCGGCTGCGCTGGCGGTCGGCTCCTCCAGGGCGGCGGCCAGCACCTCGTCCACCGTATCCACCAAGATGAACTTCATCTGCTCGCGCACGGTCTCCGGCACGTCGTCGAGGTCGGCCGCGTTTTGCTTGGGCAGGATCACGGTGGTCAACCCCACGCGGGCCGCGGCCAGCACCTTTTCCTTCAGCCCGCCGATGGGCAGCACCTTGCCGCGCAGTGTGATCTCGCCGGTCATGCCCACATCGGAGCGCACAGGCCGCCCGGTGAGCAGGCTCGCCAGCGCCGTCGCCATGGTGATGCCCGCGCTGGGGCCGTCCTTGGGGATGGCGCCGGCGGGGATGTGCAGATGGATGTCCGACTTGGCGAAGAAGTCCGGGTCGATGTTGAGCGAGGCGGCGCGGCTGCGGATATAGCTGAGCGCGGCCTGCGCGCTCTCTTTCATCACATCGCCCAACTGGCCGGTGAGGGTGAAGCCCTTGCTGCCTGGCACACGCGTTGCTTCAAAGAACATCACATCGCCGCCCGTCATCGTCCAGGCCAGGCCGGTGGCGACGCCAGGCAGTTCGGTGCGCTCGGCGATCTCCTCGCGGTGGAATTTGCGCCGGCCCAGATAGAGGGGCACGTCGGCGGCGTCGACCACGGTCTGGCCCTCCACCTCGCCCGCCGCCACCTTGGCCGCGATCTTACGGCAGATCTTGCCGATCTCGCGTTCCAGGTTGCGCACGCCGGCCTCGCGTGTATAGCCCTGGACAATGGCGTGCAGCGCGGCCTCGGTAAACTCCACCTCGCCGGCCTTCAGCCCGTTCTCCTTGATCTGCCGCGGGATCAGATAGCCCTGGACGATCTTGACCTTTTCTTCCTCGGTATAGCTGCTGAGTTGGATGATCTCCATGCGGTCTTGCAGCGGGCCGGGGATGGTGTCCAGCACATTGGCCGTGGTGATGAACATCACCGGGCTGAGGTCAAACGGCACGTCGAGGTAATGGTCGCGGAACTCGCGGTTCTGCTCCGGGTCCAGCACTTCCAGCAGGGCGCTGCTGGGGTCGCCGCGAAAGTCGCGGCCCAGTTTATCTACCTCGTCAAGCATAAAGACGGGGTTCTTGCTTTCGATGCGGCGCAGACTTTGGATGATCCGCCCCGGCATCGAGCCGATATAGGTGCGGCGGAAGCCGCGGATCTCGGCCTCGTCGCGGATGCCGCCCAGGGCCAGCCGCACGAATTTGCGGTTCATGGCGCGGGCAATGCTCAACCCCAGGCTGGTTTTGCCCACGCCGGGCGGGCCAACAAAACAGAGCACCACGCCTTCACGCTCGCGGCGCACCTTGTCGCGCAGGTCTTCCTCTTCGCCGTCGCGCTTGCGCTCGGCGCGCAGCTTGCGCACGGCCAGAAACTCCAGGATGCGCTCTTTGATGTCCTGCAGCCCGTAATGGTCCTCGTCGAGCACCTGGCGGGCGTGGGCAATGTCCAGGTTGTCTTCGGTGGCCTGTTGCCAGGGCAGGCTGACCATCAGGTCCAAATAGGTTTTGATGACGCTGTATTCGGCGGCCTGGATCGGCATACGCCGCATGCGGTCCAGCTCGCGGCGCGCCTCTTTCTCGGCCTCCTCCGGCATGCCTGCGGCGGCGATGCGCTCTTCCAGTTCGCGGGTATCGGCGGCCTGCTCGTCGTCTTCGCCCAGCTCTTTTTGAATGGCCTTGAGCTGTTCGCGCAGGAAGAAATCGCGCTGCATGCGCTCCATCTCGCCCTGGGCTTCGGACTGGATCTTGCGGCCCAGCTCCAGCACCTCGACTTCCTTGTGGAGCAGTTGGGTCAGGCGCAGCAGCTTGTCATAGATGCTGTCCATCTCCAGCAGGCGCTGGCCCTCTTCGGCGTTGAGCCGCATGCTGCTGGCGACAAGATAGGCCAACTGGCGCGCGTTCTCCACATTCATCGCCATGACCGTTAGCTCGTCGGGCATCTGCGGTTCTAGGTCGATGAGCTTGCGGAACTGCTCCTGCACGGCGCGCATGATGGCTTCGAGCTCGATGTTCTGCTCCATGGCTTCGGGCAGTACTTCGACGCGGGCGCGCAGATAGGGGTCTTCCTGGACATATTCGATGATGCGGATGCGCTCCAGCCCCTGCACCAGCAGGCGGATGGTGCCGTCCGGCGTGCGCAAGACGCGATGCACCTGGGCCGCGGTCCCGATCTGGTGGATCTGGTCCGGGCTGGGTTTTTCGATGTTCTCGTCTTTGCTGGTGACCAGGGCAATGATGCGGTTCTCAGGCAGGTTGTCTTCCACCAGCTTGATGCTGCGCCGCTGGCCGATGGGCAGCGGCAGCCACATCATGGGATAGACCACCACCCCGCGCAGCGGCAGCACCGGCAGATCATCCGCCGGGATCGCCTCGGTCTTTTCGGGTTCAAAGTTGTAACGTTCGATGTATTCTTCGGATTCGTAGAGGACTTGGTCTTCATCGCCGTCCTCCCACTCTTCCATGTCAAAATCCATGCGGTCCTGTGCCATAGTGCTCATAACTAGTTCTGGCCGGGGTGTCCCTCACCGCCGGCCGCCTGCTTCGGTGCGTCCCTTGAGTCTACCACAGTTTACACGCGTCCTGTGTTTGTGTTCTGTATGACTCACGCCCAAGCGAGTACGGCGCTACTTCTCGAAATACTTGGCGCGCATGCGCTTGAGAAAGTCGATCGATTGGCGCATCTCGTCCATACCGTTCATGCCGTCCTCGATGCTGACCCAGCCGTCATAGCCCGCCGCGGCCAAGATGCTGAAGATGCGGTCGTAGTCGTTTAGCCCTTGGCCGGTGACGCCGTGACGCAGGTTGGGCGAATAGCCCAGCGTGCCGTCGCTCTGGCGCAGCTCGTCGAGCGTCGTGCCTTCGGCCAGATAGCGGTCGCTGGCATGCATGCTCACCACGCGATCCGCCACGCGTTCGAGCAGCGCGATCGGGTCATCGCCCGCTACGATGGCGTTGGACGGGTCATACTGCACGCCGAAATAGGTGCGTTCGGGGATGGCGTCGATCACGCGTAAAAAGACATCCATCTTTTGGGCAAATTCGGGATAGCTCCAATAGCCGTCCTTATAGTGGTTTTCCATGCCCAGCACAATCTCATATTCGCGCGCCACGGGGATCAGGGTCTCGATGGCTTCGACGACCCAGCCGATCCCCTCTTCCAGCGAGACGTCGGGGTAGCGCTGGCCGGAGAGGATGCGGCAGATCGCGCCCGGCCCGCCCAGCCGCCGCGTGACGCGGATCATGCCGGCCTCTTTTTCGATCTCGCGCCGGCGCACCTCCGGGTCTCGATGGGTGAAGTCGGGCGAGCAGCACATCATGGGCATGGCGAAACCGGCCTTGGCGATGGCCTCGCCCACCGCGTCGACAAAGGCGTTGTCGAGCGTGGGGAAGAAGCCGACGTACATCTCCAGCCCTTCGGCGCCCAGGCTCTTGGCCATCTCGATCCAGTCGAAGACGCTCATCGTGCGCTGCACGGAGATGTCGTCCAGGTAGCATTTGGGAAAGGCAGAGATTTTCATAGGGTCTCACCGTGATATGTACTGTGATATGTGCCGTTATGTTGGCTGATCAAGAAGACGATAGATGGGAGCGTGTAGGTGCGGTTTTCGGCGCACCTCACGAAGTGGCGGCACAGCCGCCGAGTGGCGCGCACATGGGCCAGGGCGTGCGGTTGGAAAACCGCCCAGGGGCAAACGCAGGCGCATCGTGCCATGGCTCGCCAGATGCATGATGCCACAATCACGCCGCGCCACCAATACCAATTGAGACGATTTCCCCCAAGCCGCGCGGGGCCGGTTTGACCTCATGGGGTGGCTATGATACACCAGGGATACGTTCTTGGAGGCTATGTTCTGAAGGATGGTGGTTTCAAAGGGGGGAGCGATGTCGCAGACTCGCAGCGAGCTGGCGGTCCTCGGTATGGACTGTGCCGAATGTACCCTGCATGTGCGCCAAGCCATCGCCGCCCTGCCCGGCGTGCGCGGGGTCGAGGTCTTTCTGGCCGCTGAAAAGGCCGTCGTCGATTATGACGCGGCGCAGGTCGACCTGCCTGCGATCCGCAAGGCCGTGCAGTCGGCAGGCTATCAAGCGCCCGCCGCCGGTGCGGGAGAAGACGTGTCCGAGTCATTGGCCCAGACGAGCGCGCGTTTTGGCCGCGCCGTGCTGTGGGTGTTGGGGCTGGTCTTTGGCGCGGTGCTGCTGGTCGTGGTGGCGGGCGAATGGCTGGGGCTGTTTGAAGCGGTCACGGCGCGCGTGCCTTGGCCCATCGGCTGGTTGATCGTGTTCGTGGGGTGGGTTCCTGTGCTGCGCAACGTGATCGCAGCGGCGCGCCGCGGCCAGGCCACCGCGCACACGTTGATGAGCCTCGGCGTGCTGGCCGCGCTGGTGGTGGGCGAATGGACGACCGCGGCGATTGTGGTCTTCTTTATGCGCGTGGGCGACTATGTAGAGCATTTCACCGCCGAGCGCGCCCGCCGCGCTGTCAAAGACCTGACGGCGCTGGCCCCCAAGCAGGCGCGCGTCTTGCGCGATGGCGTCGAGGCGATGGTCGCCGTCGACCAGGTGGCGGTGGGCGAGGTGGTGGTCGTGCGCCCCGGCGAGCAGATCCCGGTCGACGGCGTGGCGGTGGAGGGCAGCGCCATGGTGGATCAGGCGACGCTGACCGGCGAGCCGCTGCCGGCGGAGGCCGGGCCGGGGACGCGCGTCTTTGCCGCCACGCTGGTACGGCTGGGCAGCCTGCGCGTGCGCGCCGAGCAGGTGGGCCGCGACACGACCTTTGGCCGCGTGATCCGCATGGTAGAGGATGCCGAGCGCCACCGCGCCGATGTGCAGCGGCTGGCCGACCGCTTCTCCGCCTATTTTCTGCCCTTTGTGGGTCTGATCGCGCTGCTGACCTTTGTCCTGCGCCGCGACCCGCTGGCGACGGCCGCGGTCTTGGTGGTGGCCTGTTCGTGCGCCATCGCGCTGGCCACGCCGATCGCGGTGTTGGCGTCGATCGGCGCGGGGGCCAAGCGCGGGCTGTTGGTGAAGGGGGGCAAGTATCTGGAACTGCTCGACCGCGCCGATGTGCTGTTGATCGACAAGACCGGCACGCTGACCCTGGGCCAGCCGCAGATCACCGATGTCGTCTCGCTGGACGGGATGACGCCCGACACGCTCTTGGCGCTGGCCGCCGGGGCCGAACGCTACTCCGAGCATCCATTAGCCGAGGCAGTGCGCCGGGCAAGCCAGGCGCATGGGCAGGAGCTGGCCGCGCCCAGCCACTTTGAGGCGCTGCCTGGCTTCGGCGTGCGTGCCCAAATCGACGGCAGGCAGGTGACCGTGGGCAGCAGGCGTATCCTTGCCGGCGGCCCGCTGCCCGCCCAAGCCCAGGGGCTGGAGGCAGATGGCAAGACGCTGCTCTATGTCACTGTGGATGGGCAGCCGCAGGGGGTGCTGGCCGCGACCGACACGATCCGCCCCGAAGTGCCTGCGGCGCTGGCCGCGCTGCGCGGCCTGGGCATCGAGCGCATCGAGCTGCTGACGGGCGACAACCCGCGCACGGCGGCGGCGCTGGCCGAGCCGTTGGGCGTCGCCTATCAGGCTGAGCTGCTGCCTGCCGACAAGCTGGAGGTCGTGCGGCGCTATCAGGCCCAGGGCAAGACGGTGGTGATGGTGGGCGACGGCGTCAACGATGCGCCGGCCTTGGCCCAGGCCGACGTGGGCATCGCCATGGGCGCGGCGGGCAGCGACATCGCCGCCGAAGCGGCGCATGTGGTGCTGCTGCGTGACGACTGGGCCTTGGTGCCGGAGGCGCTGCGCATCGCCCGCCGCACGATGCGCGTGGTGCGTACCAACATCGGCTATACGCTGGTCTACAACCTGGTTGGGCTGACGGCGGCGGCCCTGGGCTGGCTGTCGCCCGTCTTTGCCGCCGTCGCCCAGTCGATCCCCGACCTGATCATCCTCGCCAATTCCTCACGGCTGCTGCGCCAGAAATGAGCTTAGCCTGCCCCAACATGACAGATGTTCGCCCCGTGCCGCGCGTCCATATGGATCAGAGCGGAGCCGCCCGATCTAGGCCGTGACGCCAAGGGAAAAGGCGGCAGGGGGTTTGACAAATGGGGCGACTCGTGGAACACTGACAGATACGCAGTCCCCAGATAGCTTGGCTGATTCCGGCGCAGCGGAACCTGGCTGCCCGGTTCCAGCACAGGCTATCGCCGAAACGCTAAAACCTTTTGCTATAGCCGGCTGTGGACAACACCTCTGCGTTGTCTTGCGTGTCAGACCTCTTTTTGTCCAGGTGATTTGCCGGGTGCAGCCCGTATGGGGGCAGCCTGTGCTGATGTAACCTGTCTGGTTACCGCCTTTCCTGTTACCGTCTGTTTTGTGAGGATGCAATGCTTTCCAGCCAACCTGCGCGCGCCCCAGGCCCTATGGTGGAGCCGGTTTCTACCTCAGACCCGCAATCGCCCATTTTAGAGATCAAGGACCTGCACACCTATTTCTTTCTGGAACGCGGGATCGTCAAGGCGGTTAACGGGGTCGATTTGACGTTGGGCCGCCAATCGACGCTGGGCGTGGTGGGCGAAAGCGGCTGTGGCAAGAGCGTGACGGCCATGTCAGTCATGCGGCTGATCCGCTACCCGCCGGGCCGCATTGTGCAAGGCCAAATCCTGCTGCACCACAAGGACGGCCAGCCGCCGGTCGATATCGCCAAGCTGGACCCCAAGGGCGCGCAGATGCGCGCCCTTCGCGGCGAGGAGATCGCCATGATCTTCCAGGAGCCGATGACCTCGCTCAACCCGCTCTATACTGTGGGCAAGCAGATCGCCGAAAGCGTCAAGCTGCATCAAGGGGTGGGGCAGGGCGAGGCCATGGACCGCGCCCTCACCATGCTGGAGAAGGTGCAGATCAGCGAGCCAAAGCGCCGGCTGCATGCCTACCCGCACCAACTGAGCGGCGGCATGCGCCAGCGTGTGATGATCGCCATGGCGCTGTCGTGCAACCCGTTGATCTTGATCGCCGACGAGCCGACGACGGCGCTGGATGTGACCGTGCAGGCGCAAATCCTCGACCTGATGCGCGGGCTGCAGTCCGATTTCAAGTCCTCGATCATGTTGATCACGCACAACCTGGGCGTGGTGTCGCAGATGGCCGACCATGTGGCGGTGATGTATTTGGGCAAGGTGGTCGAATATGCGCCCACACGGCGGCTGTTTCACAACCCGCTGC